>DAOVBJ010000072.1 GCA_030670615.1 Candidatus Bathyarchaeota archaeon
GGCGATCCGGCTTTCCCGAATTTACACGCGAAGGAGCAAGATCGTCATTCAAGCGGGCTCCTACCATGGGACGGGCGGTGCAACCTTACTTGCTTACCACGGACCCCCCTTCGGCATATATAACATCCGGGGAATCCCATCTGGCGTTAAGAAGGACGTGGTCATGGTGCCCTCTAACAATCTCACGATGGTCGAGGAGCAGTTGGCCAATGGCGACGTAGCGTGCGTCCTCCTCCACTGTAACAACCTGTACACCAAAGCGTACGTGGAGGGCCTCAGAAAACTCACCATGCAGTACGGCGCGGTCTTCATCATGGATGAAGTGATCTCCGGCTTCAGGTACGCGGCTGGCGGTGCGCAAGAATACTATGGGGTCACCCCGGATCTTGCGACTCTGGGGAAGGTTCCTGGCGGTGGCGCGCCAATCGGCGTCATCTGTGGCAAACGGGAGATTCTGGACTTATACGCTTTCAAAGACGAGTACTGGAACCGCTTCATCCGGATTGCATCAGGAGGCACCTGGAATGCTCAGCCCCTCAGCATTGTCGGAGGGATCGCAACGATGAAGATCATCCTAGCGGAACGCGAAGAAATATACCCTCGTCTCTACCGAATAGGGAAGCGATTGGTGAAGAGCTTCAATGACCAGGCTGAGGACCTAGGTGTCGCGGCCCTCGCAACCGGCTTACCAACGGAGAATCCAACCATCCTCGATATACACCTCTTCAATCGACCCATACCAGCTGAGAAAATGTATCTCTGGCAAACAGGTCCAACAACCTTTGACGACTACGTGACCAAGGCAGGATTCGCAGCTGGAGGTCAAGCCCTATACGCAACTCACCTCGCCATGACAAATAACGGCGTCAACTCCTTTAGAGGAACCCACTTCTTCACCTGCGTGAAGTACTTACCTGAAGACCTGCAGACGACCGAAGCGGCCTTCGGTCACGCTCTACGAACCTTAAAAGAGAATGCGTTAGTGGCGTCCGTCACGTGATTCGTAGTCATCGACACAGTCACGCTTAGCTAGTTTCATGAGCAGAGTTCTCCCGCATAACCCGAACTCACGTACGCTGAGATATATTCCATGCTCTGCTTCGAAACTGAAGCCATCGCGTTTGACAAGACTGGATCCTCGACTAAACATCACAATTGGAGTGCACATGTCTTTCCAAATAACGCGTCATTTCTCAGCCCCCCGCGATAAAGGACAAAAAAGAAAGGGAAAAGTTATTAGATGACGTGCATGGAAAAATGTATGGCGGGAACCGGGGCCCGTAAGGCAAAACACGCATTTTGCCCGGGAAGCTAAGCTAGGTAGAGCAGCGGATCCATCGCGTGTCGATGTGGAGCTGAAGCTCTTAACGCTTTAGGGGAGACCCGAAGGTCGAGGGTTCAAATCCCTCCGGGCCCGCCACATATAACGGTCAGATACCTCCGTTCCAACCCGGAACATACTGGATCAGATGCGACTTTTACTTCAAATCCATCAGTGAATCCTTAGGGAATGAACAACGTGGTTATCTGTTTGGCTTTTGTGGAGGATATACGATAAGCGCGCGCATAGTAGCTAGCTGAAACTCAACTGCACGATGGTTAATGAAGACGGCGGTAAGACTTGGAAGGTAGCGAATATTTTCTATCTTGTACCAACTTATCATAGCGAATCTAGAGGATTTCTTAAATCCAGTGCTTTTCAGAACATGAAAGTTGTCAAAATAGATAAGTGAACAAGCTAGCTACCTTTAGCTAGCTGAAGGTAATCAATTTCCACTTCAAGAGTCTTAGAAATTAACCATCGAAAACAGCGTTCGACTACGTCTGGTTTCAAGTCATAGTTGAGAGCAATCTTCCTAGCGTTATCCACGACGGTTTGCTCCCTTTTAGGATTTCTCAGGCGGATGCGGAGGGCATCGCGATTCTCCACTACGGTACTAACAGATTGATCCGTTTGAAATTTTGACTCAGCGACGAATCGACCAAGATTTATCCGTTCATGCAATAGTACAATTAAATCAGCGTCGCAGTAAACGGTTTCACCGTAGGTTGTCGGATCGTCGCCTTCTCGACACAGATCTCTGAGCATTATCGTGTAAAAAGCGATGATTTCATCTTTGAGCTCTATATCGACTTGCCTAATGGGTGAAGGGGGAAACCAGCGTTGTACTGGCGAATGGAGTGAAATATTTGTTAATTGATGTTGGTCTGGAAATTTGTAGCGTCCTAATGATGCATGATATTTTTCAAGCTGTTCTAAAGCAAATTCGAAAAACGATACTCCTGACCTACCCTCGATAGGTATCGCATCGCGACGATAGACAGCGTCATTTAATACGTATCGAGAGCGATCCTTTAATCTACTAACTATTCGCCCCGTCATTTGATTGATTTTTGTGCGAAGATCATTTAAATTAAGTTTAGAGCGCATTATATACAACTTTGGGTGATACCAGATACTATTTTCGGGTAGATAAATATACCTAAGGCGCTAACTAGCTAGTTAGCTTCAGCAAAAAACGTAAGGATTCACTTAGCGCGCGCTAAGGCTTAAATAGTTTAGATATAAATTCTCAACAAAAGTAGCTATGCAATCTTATAGTTGATTTGGTGAATCGTGATGACAGATATATTTGTGAGGATTAATGAGCATTTTGGCGATAACTTGTTGAGGCTCAGCTTCCCCAAAGGCTGGATTATAGAGGAGTCGAAAATGTTTGGACAAGACGAGCCTCCCTTATCTGATGCTCAGATTCGAGACGCCTTTTCACATCCTATTGGAACTCCTTCCATCAGGGAGCTGGCTAAAGGGAAGAGAGGTAAGGTCGTGGTTACTTGCGATGACCTCTCGAGGCCTACACCTGCCTATAGGGTGTTCCCCTTCATTATGAAGGAGTTGCATGAAGCTGGTATAGCCGACGATCAGATATTCATACTCGGGTCCTTCGGTTTGCACCATCCTATGAATCACGATGCTTTCATTAGAAAGGTAGGGCGGGAAATGGTGGCTAAGTACGACTGCATCAATCACAACCCTTTCTTCAATTTCAAAAACTTTGGTCGAACCAGTCGTGGAACGCCCCTTCTAGTCAATGAAGAGTTTGCTAGTGCGGATCTTAGAATCACTGTTTCAGGAATCAAGAAGCATAGGTGGGCTGGCTCAGGTGGGGGAGGAAAGGCTATAATCCCAGGTGTAGCGTCGGAAGATACAATACTTTGGAACCACAGCATCACCCAGCCCCGGAGGCCCAAAGAGAGGGGGATCTGGAAGATCAAGGACAATCCGGAACGCCTTGACATGCAGGAGGCCGCTAGTATGGCTCAACTCGACGTGTCGGTTAGTTGTAACTATAATGGCAAGAGGGAGTTGATTGGTCTTCATGTTGGTGGCCATGATGAGGCGTGGATTAAGGCTGTTCGACTTGGCTACAAGATGCACTCTACTCCTTCCCTTAGTAAGAAGGCAGATATCGTAATTGTGAATGCTTATCCACAGGCTGATCAGGGTATTGATTGGTGGGGTGCCCAAGAATCTTTGCGGGAGGGAGGAACAGCCATCGCAATCCACCACTTCCCTTTGGGACGTGCCTATCTTCACTACAGATCCGAAAGGATGGAAAGGCAATGGAGACGGTTGCAGGGTTATCCTGAGAAGCGGTGGCCTGTAAAGCAGGCTAAAAATATCTTAGTGTTTACTGATAAGCTTTCGAGGGGTCATATGCTTGAATATCATGATCGTGTTGAGTGGGTGACGAGTTGGGAAGTAATCATCGATAAGCTTAAAAAACTACACGGAGAAGAGGCGCGAGTAGCTGTGTACCCATATGGCAAAATCCAGTTTAATCCAACCAGATTTCCTCTGATAATTTAATCAGTGTCTTCAAGCGCACTAGCTAGCTACGCGGGTAAAGACGGATATTACACACGCAATATAGCGCGCGCGTGACGAGAAATACGAAGCTTTAACGTCTATTTAGAGGGACTTGACTCTTATAATAGTCAGATACCTCCGAGCCCACCAAAAATTTTATTCCATAATGGTTTGTTTTGGAAAGATGATACAACTAACTAGCTATGGGCATCTAGGGCGACTCCTCCCCCAGCTTGAAGCCACAGGGATAAACTCGAGCCCCCGCCTTTTAGTCAGAACCTACTAGGAGAGCTGTTTCTGGGCTACCGTAAAGATAAAGAAGCATTGGTTAGTTACTATAGCTCATGAGAGCTGAGAGCGGTTACTCTATCTCCAGATACTTGAACATACACTCAGCCTACCACCCAAGTTACTTCTCAGATAACAGATATGTGGCCTTCATGTCAGACATAACAGGGATACCCCAGGCTTGGAAGGTCAGGGTAGACGCTGACAGCGTATGCTGGCCCGAGCAGTTGACTTTCGAGGCGGAGAGGGTTCAATGGCTCGCCTGCTCCCCGGTGGAGGGTGACTGTCGCCTCATCTTCGGTCGGGATGTCGGTGGAAACGAGAATGCTCAGATATTTCTGATCAGCAGCGACGGCTCAGAGGCCTGCCTGACAGAGGGCCACGGCGATGCTGTACACCTGCCCGGCGAGTGGTCACGGGATGGTCGATTCTTCCTCTTCGCCGCCAACAGGCGCAAGTCCTCCATCTTTGACGCCTACATACAACGCTTGGACGGGGAGGCAGAGCTCCTGTGGGAGAACGACCAATCCGGATACCTCAGGGACCTATCTTTTTCTCCCGACGGCGGAAGGGTTCTATGCTCGAGGAACCAGAGCTCAATCAGCCACCAGCTCTTCGAGATAGATATTGCAGTAAAGGAGGCCCGAGAGATTTCTCAAGCCGAGGAGGAAGCCAGATATCTGGCACCCTGCTACGCAGCCGATGGAGAGTCCATCTACCTCGCCACTGATGTGAACTCCGACTTCCTCTACATAGCCCGCGTGGACCTCCACTCCTTGGAGCTGGAGACGGTTCAGGCTCTGGATTGGGACGTAGGAGCATTGGCCATCTCAACGTGCAGAAGACTGCTCAGCTACGAGGTTAACGTGGAAGGCTCCTCCGAGCTGTACGTCATGGACCTCAAGAGAGGGGAGACAACGAAGGCGGAGCTTGGGGAGACCCCCGGGGTCGTGAATGGTACCCCAATCTTCAGCCACGACTCGTCCAGACTAGCTTTCTCTTACTCGAAGGCAACCAGGCCTCTGGACATCTACATCTGGGACTTGAAGACAGGCGGCATTCAAAGAGCCACCAACTCCTCCACGGGAGGCATACCACCCAAATCCTTCACCAACCCCAAGCTTGTCCACTATCCCACCTTCGACGAGGACGAAAGGGGTGAACCCCGAATGATACCCGCTTGGTTCTACAAGAGCCCTGAAGGGGAAGGGTCGCCGGTGATCGTGATGGTCCATGGGGGACCCGAGGGGCAGTCCCGACCGCGGTTCGATTTCAGGGTTCAATACTTTCTCAACAAGGGTTACGGTGTTTTCCTGCTCAACGTCCGCGGATCAACAGGATATGGTAAGGCATACAGCCACCTGGACAACGCCAGAATGAGGATGGGTTCGGTGAGGGATCTGGCCCAGGGAGCTCAATGGCTGAAGGAGCAGCCCAGCGTGGATGGATATAAGATTGCGGTCATGGGTGGGAGCTACGGGGGCTTCATGGTCCTCTCAGCC
>DAOVBJ010000022.1 GCA_030670615.1 Candidatus Bathyarchaeota archaeon
CGAATCCGCGTCTAATAACTCAGTCACGTTCCCTGAGCCAAAGAGGAGGGGAATGTTTGGGTTTCTCCTTGAGAACTCGTGATAGGCGATCAGGCTTTCCATGATTCCCGGCGTGTTGAGGGGGTTGAGGATGAGGTCTCCCACAATCTTCTTCAGTCCTAGGTTGATGGCTTGCCTCACGTTTTCTTCGAGGGACTCCGCCCGCTCCAACCCAATTCTTGGAAGATATGCCTTCCGCTGGTTCGTTGGTGTCACGACGACCGGGATGTCAGAAGCGAATTCAGCCATCTCCTCGACGTTTCCCCCATCCACGCTTAACACCAGGTCTGCTCCTGCATCGACGCCTGCTCTGGCCTCATCAACATTAAAGGTGTCGATGCTGACGGGAAGACTGAAGGAGTCCTTAACAACTCTAACCGCTCTCGAAGCGTCTTTCGGATTTGGCTCCCCTGATATCATGCCTATGTCAATGATATCAGCTCCCGATTCCACGTAATATTCAGCCTTCTCAAATATTTCGGTGTCAGAGAGGAGGGGTACATCCAGTATTTCAGCCATAACCCTCAAGGGAAAATCCTTTCCCACCTCTACGCCTCTAATAAACATGTTTCCCGGGCGCCTCAGCAAGAGCCTTCTTGTTTCTCGGCTGACTTCCAAGTCGCTTGAAACCTTTTGATGGTGATAATTCGCTAATAATCCATCCGCTGCCTCCATGCTTGAGAGCTTCACATGATTGAGTAACCTCAAAACTGAAGGTAGGTCGGTACTGTATTTTGGCCCTTTAAAGGTGGGGATTCCCACGACCTCTCCGACAATTGAGACGTCTCCCCGGACTAAGCCGGGAACGAGGATCAGATGAAAACCCTTGAGTTCCCTGTTTTTAAGCTCTTGTGTTATCCTGATGGGGGATAATAATGCTGCAACAGAGACCGGTAGAGCCAACACCTCTACGTCTACTGAGCTTTCCTCAACATGTTTCTTCACATATTCCTCCGCTAGCTGTCCTGTAACGATTAGCACTCTCAATTCTTTCCACTCACGATAGGCCTTCATGAATTCTTTTGGTTCCTTAAAGGAAGGATAAATGCCATAAGCTTAATTTAGTTTGTTGCTTCTGAAAGATACCTGATTCAACGATGAGTCAACTTGAGTTTTCCCCCTCATCTTTTAAGCCAGATGATTGACTTGCAGGAAAGTTCTCCCAAAATATGCCTCAAGTTTACGCGGGTGGGCGTGAAAAATCTGATCATGGAACTTAAGGTTCGGTGTAAGCATTAACTCATTTCCCTCCTTCCAACAGTTGAGCTCTATATTGATCTTCCAAGTAGCAAGAGAGGTGTCCACAAGCATGACATCATTGCGGAGAAAACCACGACCCTCGGAGAGATCCGGGCAGAGATGGACGCCGCTGACGAAGGTTAAAGGAGGGTCAGGATCTCTCTCGAAGTGATCTTTTGGAACCCTCTAATTCCCTCACTTCTGCTTGTAACGTCGTAGAGGGGAACCCTCGTTCTATTCGCCAGCCACTCAAGAAGAGCCTTTCCCATCGTAAGCTTCTTTCTCTTAACACTGATCGATCTGGGTTTGTCCTTCGAGTATTTTCCAATTTCCGGCCCAAAACCCATTCCTGCCACGACAATGAACCGTGCATCCATCTCAGCTGCAAGGAAAACAGCTCTATCCCCATCCGTGAAACCCCAAAAGTTATACACGTTCGGTCGGGGTTGGACCTGCGTTGTACCGATCGGGTTATCCAGTTGTGGGACAATTCGTTCAAGCATAGGAATGTTGTCGCCGTGGCCGTGTACAGCCATGAGCGCTCCCGCCCTATCTGCCTGAAGGAGGTCGTGGATTCTCCCATCTAAGTCCGTTACCACAATCCTCGGAACCGACTTGACCACGTGAAGAACCGCCGTTGTCGCTCCATCAGCAGCGATGAGGACGAACCCGCCTAGAATCCCCACATCCATAATTTCCTTTAAGTCGTTTTCCAAGGACGGCCCTGCCCCCAAAATCAAGACAGGCTGACTGCTAATCGCTTTTCGCAGTCGAGTAAGGGGAATGGCCCTTCCTCTGAGTAAACGACTTAACACGTCGGCTGCACGCTGATCTTCATCTGGACTATAACCAAACGTTCTGACAATCCGGTCATACCACGCTTGCCATTCCTTCATATTCACGGTTCTCAACTAACAGCTTGTTATTCATAACACGAATGAAACGTCATATGCCCTAATACACTGCAAAGATCGCCTTAACCCTTTTCCTTCATCCCCCTCTGCTTCCTTGGTTCCCTGAGGTTCTTCATTCATGCGGCCCTGTCCTTTAATTACGATAAAACGGGCCTGTCCAAAAAGCAATTTTAATAGAGTCGGGAGAGGATTTCCGCTTAACATGCTACTGTCTTCAGCTAGCTAGATGGAAGGAACAAACACTATTCTTTCCAAACTTGAGGGTTTACGATTCGCTGGGGTCTCTGACCCTTTATGAATCGAATTATGTTTTCTATACCCGCTTGGGCCAGCGGGACTTCCCTAGCTGTACCTATAATGGGAGTTAAGACTATGTTGTCGAGTTTTCGAAGAGGACTGTCCACGCTCAGGGGCTCCTCCTCATAAACGTCAAGGCCGGCTCCCCCGATACCCCTCTTCTCAAGACACTTAATCAGAGCTTTCTCACTGATAATTCCCCCTCTGGCTGTGTTTACTAGGAGCGCCGTAGGCTTCATCAAAGCCAATTCCTCTTCTCCAATGAGTCCCCGAGTCTTCTCTGTCAGGGCACAGTGGATAGAGATTGCATCAGATTCCTTAAGGAGGGTCTTAAGGTCCACCAGTTCAGCGCTAACAAGTTCAGCTTTATCAGAGGTGACGTAGGGGTCGTAGACGAGTACCCTCATGTTGAAGGCTAACCTCCCCTTCAACGCTGTTCGAGACCCTATATTTCCCAAGCCAATGACGCCGAGCGTCTTTCCCCAGAGCAACATATCAGGTGGGGGTGGACGCCTGAATTGTCCTGCTCTCATGGAACGGTCTGCATAAGAGACACGCCTTGCGAGATCTAGAATCAGAGTCAATGCCAGTTCGGAGACCGACTCAGCGTTTACACCTGCTGCGTTACAAACGATGATCCCGTTTTTGGTGGCAGCCTCAACGTCAATATGTTCATATCCAGCGCTGAAGGTCTGGATCATCTCGAGGCTCTTACCAGCTTCTATAACCGGTCTACTGACACGTAGTCTCGAGTGTGATGGAGGAACGAGTATGTTGATGTCCCTTATTCTCTCAATATACTCTTCCTCTGTTGTAGTCCTTATACATCGGACCTCAGCTATATTCCCCAGAGCTTTTTCGAGGCGTGGAGATGGGTGTGGACAAAAAACCTTCTTCTTTTCCATGGTTGAACCCACATCGAACTCATTTATGTCGATAATATCTATGTTTTACATACACAAACATGTTACTACTTAAATTCTTCTTGGTAGTACCAACTACTGCAACTTAAAGCTGGTTAAGGTTATGAAAAACAGTTTAAAAGAAAAACTGAAAGCTGGTGAACAGACTTTCGGATTATGAATGTCGATTCCAAGTCCCAACGTAACAGATTCGCTAGCACAACTACCCTTTGATTGGTTTGTCTTCGACGGTGAGCACTCAGCAATGGACGAGCACATTGCAGAAACATTGATGATGGGCACAAGAGACACCTCCGTCACCACCCTTTACAGAGTTGCATGGAACGATCCAGTGAGAATCAAAAGAGCCCTCGACATAGGCTCTTATGGGCTCGTCATACCATGGGTTAACACTAGACAAGAGACAATAGATGCTGTGAAGGCATGAAAGTATCCACCCGAGGGGAACAGAGGCTGCGAACCAAGAAGGAGCTCCTACCTAGATCCCGATTACGTGTGAACAGCCAACGATGAGCTGCTAATAATCATTCAGATCGAGACTCTCAACGCCGTCAATAACATAGATAAAAAATTAATGGTTAACGGAGTTGACTGCTGCTTCATAGGGCCTGCAGACCTATCAATGAGCATGAATCTCCGACAATCAGACATATTTACGAAACATAAACACACATAATTACTTTGTCCGCATTTTTTTATGACCTATTAAGCTTCAATCAATCAACTAGATAATTTCAAGTCGAGTTAGCTATCATAATATTTTAATATTATTATTTCTCGCAAAGTTTTTAATGCGTATTCAAAGCTAGCTAGTTAAAAAGAAGCGTTTTTTGAGTAGTGATTTTAAGAACGACATTATAATGAAATATGAAATCAGTCAGAGGTGCAAACGAAAAAGATAGTAATAGTTAAAGAGGAGATTCTAATTCTTCAGAACGGGTTTTATTCCTAACTAGATACATAGACAACAAATTATCTATACTATGTAAATAGTGGCGCCTCCTCATCTCACAAGAGAACTAGTTCGAGGTCAGTCGAATAATGCAAATGCAAGGATTTAGAGACGCCACCTTTTTTTGGTTTTTTGAGCTTATTAAAGATAACGAAGGAGAGGTTTCAATGAGGTATAGCACACGCTGTTGCGTATCTTTATTCATTAATAACTTTACTAATGAAATGTGTAGCTAGCGCGCGCTACCAACGTCTAGACGCTCATATAATGTCCCATCTTATTTTGTAGTAATTACACGTTAGTTAGCTATGAAGCGAGTGCGTAGCTAGATGTCTTCCACCATTTTTTTAGAGTAACTTTTAAGTAATTAGCTAGCCTATTTTTTGCGCTTAATCTAATTAAGGAAACATGATGGAATCGGAGGAATAGTTGTTGAATAATACATATCGTATCAGACGGGCGGAATCATCTGACGACGCTAAACGATTGCATGCACTGTTTTCAGACGTTTTTCATCCTGACGATATAGGTACTCTTGCCGAAACTATGTTTCATCATCTGCCCCGGATGGAGCGAAAGTACTGGTTTATCGCTGAGGAGAAAGAAACAGCGAAGATCGTCTCTGCATTTGCTCTTATCCCTTGGACGTGGGAATTGGAAGGGATAAGGCTGCGCGTTGCTGAAATGGGAATAGTCGGAACTCAGGAAAAGCATCGGGGGCGAGGACTCATGAGACTCCTAAATCACGAATTTGATAAGACCCTTGACGAAGAAAAGTTTGATCTTGCGATCATCCAGGGCATTCCTGGCTTTTATCATCGATTTGGGTACCATTATGCTATTCCCCTAGAAAATCATATCAATATGCCTCTCCATTTAATCTCGGACGAACAAGGAAAAGATAACTATTCGTTTCGTCTTGCCCGCGTAGAGGATATTCCCTATCTGCTGCAGGCAGACCAAATTTATCGAGAACAATTCTCCCTTTCTACGTTCAGAGACAAAGCCAACTGGAAATACTTGTTGACAGATAGCCTCAACACGGAATATGGGTCTGAATATTGGGTTATGGAACATCGAGATAAGCCCGCACAGTTTTATTGCCGAATCCCTAGACACGGCTTTGGCAGCGGACTTATTCTCAGTGAAATCAGCGAAAACATAACATACGAAGCCCTTCGATACCTGCTCTCCTTCTGTAGAAAACACGCTCTTGAACGAAAAAAACCCTATATCCGACTCAATCTCCACCACGATTCAACAGCCAGCAAAATGGCTATTTCTATGGGAGCCGAACAAGGAAAAACTTACGCCTGGCAGATAAAAATACCGAACATGATACGTCTGCTGACAACAATGGGTCCAATCCTCGAACAACGCGTGGAGACCAGTTCGTTCAAACAGTTCTCTGGGACTCTTAGGCTAAACTTCTTCAAAACGAAAGTGGATCTCCAATGGATCAAGGGACATCTTGAAAACGTATTACCGGCAGAAGGTCAGTGCAAGGATACGTTCTCTATCAACGCGGATCTCTTTCCTGCCCTCTGTTTGGGTCACAGAACATGGCAGGAAATTCGGTATATCCGACCCGATATATCACCATCCTCTGGAAGAAGCGCGCTTTTGGTCGAGACTCTTTTCCCTCCCAGAAAATCGTGGATCCACGAACAGTATTAAGACAAGGCAGGAGCTAGCTGATCCAAGAACTAACTCGCGCGCTTCTCTTTTAACAAGCCAAACGTCATAGATTATTAATGTCTAGGCGTTTGTGGTGGGAAGATGATTGAAGTCCAGACGTAAATATACTTCCTATTTTTTTAGCTAGCTAGCTGCGATGAAGATGATTAGAACCTGTCGTTGTGAGTGGAATCTTTCGGCTCATAAAACCTTCAGTACGCGACAGGAACGGTGTGGAGTGTCGGTAAGGAACTGGAACGGAGCGACAGCGAAGCGCAACAAATTCATTGTACTTATCGATCAATAAAAAATATTATAATTACCTTTTATTTTAATTAGTTGACTTTTCTAATGGATTAAATCCCCATTGTTGTAATAAATCATTAATGTCCACTTCAAGCTACTCTGGATATTTGTCACTTTTTCTTTTTAGAAAACTTAGCAAATCCTGCACTTCTCTTCTCCTTTTTCTTTTTTTTCTTCTGTCTCTCTTGTTCTTTATGCTTCTCCAGTCCAGCAGCCCTTTTTTGGCGTCTTTTACTGCTTGTCTTCTTCGACATCGATTTATTCCCCAAATAATTGAGATATTTTACCTTTTTCCCAGAAAACAAAATATAAGAATGTTTTCTTCACAAAACCTAAGTGAAATGGAGCGCGTGCTACAGCTTAAACCTTACCGCAGCTAGCTAGCAAAGATCACCTTTACCTCTTTCCTTAATCCCCCTCTGCTTCCCTCTGTTCCTTGTGGTTCTTTCCCCTCCAACTCTACCCTTTAATTACGATAAAACAGGCCTGTCCAAAAAGCAATTTCAATAGAGACTTGAGAGGATTTCCGCTTCACATTCCTCTGTTTCCGTCACGTACAACCCGACCATTATCTAGATAGACGGTTGGGTCAACCGTCGAGATTTGCACCCTCTGTTTAAAGGCGGTGTTACCGGTTCTATCTGCTGCCTCGTGTACATGTGTTTCTATAAAGATCTCCTCTGGATTCGGACCATCTTCCAAGGCCTCGACGAGCACCCTTCCATCGACTGCCTCTGGAGGAACAAGTCCTAAAAGATGTAAAATAGTAGGTAGGAGATCCACGGTTCCAGACGGGATAACAGTCTTCGTCCCCCGCTTGAAGTGGGGGCCAGTGGCTACTAGGACGTTGTTGATCTCGTAGGGGCTTATAGAGCCGTGGTTCCCACCTCCTACACCAACGTTGCCTTGAGCAAAGACACCCACCCCGGTGATACCGGAGAAGTTAGGAGAGCTTTCCCAGGCGAAAGACATGAGGATGTCTGGCGAACGCGGGTTCTGGTTTAGAATGAGACGTAATGGAAACGTATATGGAATAGGGTCTGTGGACGAGGACGTAAATAGTGGTCCACACCACGACTGCCTCGTGAGGAACTCGGTTATGGCCTTTACCTTGGCTTGGTTGTGGTCTTGAACATAAATGAGGACACAACCACCCTTGCCAGTCAGGAGGACATCGGTGGACTCAGGGGATTCCTTTAGCCCTGCATTGATCAGCTTCGCAGCAACATCCACCGTACAAGTCACCGTAGATTGTCCATGATCGGAGATCACGAGGATGTCCGTTGAGGTGGCTAACCCTTTAGCCTCTAAATACTTCGTAATCCGACCGAGCTCCAAATCGACTTGGCTGATAGCAGCAAGGGCTTGGCGCGATGAGATGCTTGTTTTATGTTGCGTACTGTCTGGATCGGACAGCCACAGAACCGTGGCCGTAGGATCGTATTTGGGTATGACGTTGTCCATCATGATGGTGGTGGCGTGATGAATTTGGGCGGAGTTAGGGATTCCCTTGGGAGGCCAGGCTCCAACACTCGAATGCAGCTCCTCTGCCTCTGTAGCGGGAATGGTGAATTGAGGATTAATTATCAGGCCCCCTGTCTCCTTCGCCTTGTGGTTATTGAGGTAGGCGCAACCGCTGCTTCCCACGTTAATGCTGACCATCCTCTTACCTCTCTCTCCTAGGATTTCACCCAAGCTCTTCCTCTGAAGCGCATTACCCTTTGTCACTTCATCAAGGAAGGCGATGCTGTGACGGTTACCTGTGTCTATCTTCCAGGGTAACCCGTCCTCGTGGATATAGAATTGATTTCCAACAAGTCCGTGGCCACTTGGATAACAGCCTGTCACGAGACTTGCCACATTAACTCGTGTTTCCGTGGGAAACGTAGCATGATGGCGTAAAAAACGAACCCCCTTCTGGGCTAAGCGACAAAGGTTAGGCATGTGCTCCTTTGTCATTTGGTCAGGACGCAAACCATCGAGAACAACGATCAAAATCATAATCGGATGACCTCCATATTCTATTGAGCATACTATACACATAAGTTAGAGGGTTCATCGTCAAAAGAAGGATGACTACTTGAGACTTGACTCCTCTTTCCAAATGTCAATTCTAGCATTAATTTCCTCAATGATTCCCGAATATTCGCTATCAGGCGCGACCCTCGCAATTAAACGTTGATAGCATTCAATCAATTTGATTAACCTCTTCGCTTCACTTTCCATGCCTTGGGTAAGAAATTCTCTGATCCGTGTGGCATGAATTACCGCTTCTATCGTCGCAAACTCCCCTCTACAATACGGTCGATACCGCGAAGTACCCTTTTCCCAGCGGTCTATTCTACAAATAACCTGCGCGCGGTTCTCTCCCTCCTGTAGCTTCACTACAGACACTTCGAGAAACGCGTCGACTTCCTTCAACCTAGGTGCATCAATAGTCTCAGCCTTTTCAAAAAAGTCATCATCGTAATCATTGTCCACCGTCTCGTTTTTGAAGGCAGTCTTGTAGAAGGTAGAGGCGTCAGCAACGAAATTAACCACCGCACACCCACCAACTTTCAGGTTTGTAAAGGTTTGTGACGTTGTAAAAGGTCTGATAACTACCCGCTTCATGTCTTCAGACACTACACCCATAGGCGCAGCATTAGGTTTTCCATTCGGAGAAAACGTTGAAATGATTGATTCGAAAATCACTCCTCTAACAAACCCCAGCTTTTCTAAGGCAGTCATCGCGTCCCCTTCCATCTACAACGCCAAACATACCCTTTTCACTGATAGGTTATAAGACTTGAGAAAAAGGAATAAATACTGTTGATGAAGTCTCAAACTGTTTATTAGTTGGTTACTGTTTGAGGGCCGCTGTGGGGATTTGAACCCCACCTCCTGGCTCCATTAGCCCGAAGCTTCGAGGGGAAGCCTTCGTCAGGCCAGTACGCTGCCAGACTCCGCGGAAAGTTTTACTTTCCTCTACGTTACAGCGGCCACATCCTTTGAAAAAAACCACATCAATCTTATAATGTTTCTTATCATAGATGTTTTTTATAATGGGTTAGCGGTGCCTTTTTGGGTTCTCAACTTTTTATCTTAACTTCGAGGTACGAGGCTGAATCCATAACTTCCTTTTTAGATTTGGATGTGTACGCTGCGTGAAGACGCATCTGTATTTGATGACAGTAGTTTAGTCATTTCCTACATGAACTATAAAGATGCTAAAAATTTAATACGTCGATTTATTGGAAGGATAACGTTTAAAAAACCAGAGAAGCCTTCCCTGTCCTTGAAGCGATACAAGACTTTCATAAGATCAAGGGAAAAAGAATTTATCCAAGAAAAATGATTAAGAAATTAGTTGGAGATTGCATTAGCGGGGACTTTTGTTCTCTGCTGTTTAATGAAGCAAAATCGCCGGGGTGGCTGAGTGGTTAAAGCGGTCGGCTGCAGACCGACTTTGTACCGGTTCAAATCCGGTCCCCGGCTCCATATTATTATCGTAACTAGCTAGCTATTATGACGCCGTCTTTCTTCACCACAAAGTCATCTCGGGCAAACGGTTTGACTCCGAAGACTTTCTTCACCACGAAGTAGTGATCGCTTGCTTCACCATGTTTGGCTTCGGTCTCCTCCTTCGAGGCTTACTTCCTGTAAAGTGAGAGGCCCGGCTAGCTAGTTCATGCCGACTGGGATGTAGGTTATGTCCTACCATTTTACTCTGAAGAGGTGACCTATGATACAGAGGTGTC
>DAOVBJ010000117.1 GCA_030670615.1 Candidatus Bathyarchaeota archaeon
GTGTTGGAACGCCTTCTTAGAGGGGTCAAGCACGTCGAATATGTCGTTGACCTTGGAAGCTATCTTTCGGTTCAGATGCTCCAACCCGGCTGGAGAGTCAATCAAAGTATATTTGTAATTCTCAACTAAGGATGGAATTACGGCTTTTAATGCGGCGTTGGGCATGCAGTAGCATCCCTCAGTCCACTTCGTCCCCAGTGAGAGCATATCGAACGATCCCCCTTCATACAAGCCTTTCTCCCAGATTTTGCCCTCCATCCTCTCCCTCGGGGTGATCCCAGTCAATGTGCCGCCCTCCTCCTTAAGATCGCAGTACAGCTCAGAAATGGTGTCCACACGTGTTAAATCCGCCCCCACCATCTCGTTTAAATTTTGATCCGGATCCGCATCTACTAATAGCAGTGGCGTCTCACCAGCCTCGACGAAAAACTTGGTCATTAACGCCACAAAACTGGTCTTGCCCGTGCCACCCCTCCCCATAGAAACAATGATCCTCAACACCATTCCTCCGCTATCCTTTAACCACAGCTAGAGGAACCAGTCGAGCCACTTTAGAGGCGATGGCTAGTTGATGGCTTACTTCAGCTACCCGATCCACGTCCTTATAAGCCCCAGGCGCTTCCTCCGCTAACATTTCCTGACTGGCAGACCGAACAACGATCCCCTGCCTCTTCAATTTCTCCCGAACATCTCCACCCCAGAACTTTCTCTTTGCGGCGGAGCGGCTCATCACCCGGCCCGCTCCGTGAGCTGTAGAGCCAAAGGAGACTTTCATAGCCTTATTTGTCCCCACTAAGACCCATGAGCTGGAACCCATGGTTCCGGGGATGAACACAGGCTGCCCAACGGCCCTGTAATCCGCCGGGACTTCTTCGTGTCCTGGTCCAAAGGATCTGGTGGCACCCTTCCTGTGCACCCAAACCTTCCGCCTTTTAGAGTTTACTTCGTGTTCCTCGATCTTAGCAATGTTGTGAGCCACATCGTAAACCAATTCTAAACCGAAGTTTTCTGCGGATTTGTTGAAGACCTGTTTAAAGCTCTCCCTGACCCAATGAGTTATAGCTTGTCTATTAGAGAAGGCATAGTTGACAGCGCAGGCCATGGCCTGATAATAGTCTTGGGCTTCGTTACTATGGCCTGGCGCGCAAGCTAACTCCCTATCTGGAAGGGCCACCTCATATTTTCGAGCCGCCCTCTCCATCACGCGCAAGTAGTCGGAACAGACCTGATGACCGAAGCCGCGGCTGCCACAATGAATCATGACCGTAACCTGCCCCTCCTGGGTAATGCCGAAGACCTCGGCTATCTGAGGGTCAAAGATTTTGTCGACTTTCCCGACTTCTAAGAAGTGGTTTCCCGAGCCGAGAGTACCTACCTGAGCTAATCCACGCTTCTTCGCCCTCTCCGAAACCCTGTCGGGAGAAGCGTCCTCCATGCATCCCTCCTCCTCGCAGTGCTCTACATCCTCCTTCCATCCCATTCCCTTATCCACCAGCCATTGGACGCCCTCAGTAACGAGGTTATCCAGCTCGTGTGTCGATAAGCGGAACCTTTTGCGCCTGCTCCCCAGACCGGAGGGCACGTTGCTGAACAGTGCATCGCAAAGCTCCCTAAGCTTAGATTGAACATCTTTTTCGATGAGGTTGGTGGTTAAGAGGCGAACGCCACAGTTGATGTCGTATCCCACGCCTCCGGGGCTGATGACGCCCTCCTCGTAGTCAGTGGCTGCTACACCCCCTATGGGGAACCCATAGCCCTCGTGGCCGTCGGGCAACGTGATCGCGTACTTGTATATGCCAGGTAAGTGTGCCACGTTGGCGCATTGATCCAGAGTGCGGTCGGATTTGATCTTCTCGATAAGCTCATCATCAGCGTACACTCTACCCGGAACCCGCATCCCCTCCTTGTAATCCTGAGGGATTCTCCAAGTATATTTGCCGATTCTCTCAAGGGGGACTTTCCTTCCACTCATAATAACTCACAATAATGAAAAAGACGGGTTGATATAAACAATTAGACAATTAGGAATTAATTATAAATCATAGATAAACGGTGCTTTACAGTTTTCACTTTTATCTATAAGTGTCTAGCTACCATGAAATCGCCAGATTATGCCACCAAGCTATTTCAATAGTTTACAGGGAGCGCGCGCGCGGCGTTCCTGCGATGACTTGATTGGGGGAACGCTGACAGACAAAGGAGTAAACACTGTAGCAGCCAACGAGTTCGGTCCAGGCATGTCAACACTGCTCGATCAGCTAGCTAGAATTAATTAATTCCGGAGAATCAAGAAAGCAAATGGTAGCGGTCATAAGGGTAAAGTCGAAGGGCGAATCCTTCGGGATATGATCCAAGACCTCTGGTTCTAAAACATAGAGTCCTGTATTTGCCAGGTTGCTGAAGCACTCCTCAAATTTCGGTAGCTAGCTATGATGCCAACCGCTCTCTCATTTTCTAAGACAGGGAGGCCTCCGATTATTTTCTCGCTTATGATTCTGGCGGCTTCGAGGATTGTGCGGTGGGACTCGATGGTCACCACGTTTTTAGTCCTCACATCTTTCAAGGCACGGGTCATGTCTTTTTTACCCTTATATTGAGTTTTGAGTTTGTTGAGGAAAGCTTGTCCTCCCACATTTCCTTCGTATTTTCAGCCAATGAGTTTATCAACATTTAGCATGCACCATTTCAGTGCGCGCGCTACTAGTAAGGTGGTTTACAGCTCGGTCAAGGGAAATCCTATCCGCTGCAGATACATTCGATTGTATTTCGGGTTGTATTCCAGTTCCTTGCTTCGGAGAAGCTGTCGGTCAAGCCGATCCAAAGCCCGACGAAAAGTTTCCCCAACGTTCCAGCCCTCGCTGTTGCTGAAAAAGGAGCCTTTCTGCGTTCTCAGCTGAAGGCGGCAGTGGATAAGTTGACGGCCTTTGTGGTTGACGCCGTGGCGTTTCATGTAGACGAAGAGAGTTCCAGCTTCCAGCGTCTCCTCGTATCGCCGCACAAGAGATTGGAAGTCATCTAAAATGCTACTTCGTTGAATCGCATCCATGTTCACGTCTCGGACGGAGAACTGGATGGTCAGCCTACGTTCCACCTCTTCCATCTGGGCGATCAGCTCGAGAAAGTCCCGCTTCGTCACGATACCGATAGGTCGCCCATCGCTTGCAATCACCAGTGAGGAGATGTCGAATCGTTTCATTTGCTCTGCAGCCCTCCTCAACGTGTCGGTTGGCAATACGGTGATGACGGGATGCGACATGATGTGCTTCACCGGTGCACATAGGCCCCTGATTTTTTCGCCCACCATCTCACCAACGGTTTGTCGCTGCCTAGGTTGAAAGACATGTTCAATAACGTCGCGGATGCTGACTATCCCCGTCAGCTTGCCCCTGTTGACCACGGGAGCGTGAGAAATGTCTCGCTCTCGAAAGAGGCTCAGCACACGTCCCATCGACTCGTTATCCTCAACCATAAAGGGACTCCTCGTCATGGTCTTCTCAATCTTGGTGTTGCCCCACTTCCCCTGTACCGCCCCACGGATCACGTCCTCCTCCGTGACAAAACCCAGAAACCTTCCCCCATGGTAAACTGGGAGTTTTCGGATCTCGCTTTCGATCATCAGTCGAGCCGCCTTGCTGAGCGGATCGTCCAACGCAACCGCGGGTGCACGGCGCATCAGTTCCTTCGCCTTGGTCGTGGATGGGTCGAGCCGCGATCGGATGATCCATCGAGGTGATAGCACGCCTACGTGTTTGCCTTTGCTGTTAAAGACGGCTAACGCTGGTAACCGTTGTTCCTTGATGAGGGCGAGGCACTTGGAGAGTGCTTCGTCTTCCCGGACGCTGATAAACCCCTCGGAGAAAACATCTTTCACGATTCCTGAAATCACAGTGTTAGGAATGGTATTTTTCCTCCTGAAACGCTATTTAAATTATGATAAACTTTGAGGGATACCTCTTTAAGGAGTTTTGTTTTTGGAAATAGATGAGATGGAGTTTAGAGTAATTCTCTTTATTCTCGACATGACGTACAATACATGTGAGGAGGTTAAATATGGTTAAAATTAGGAAGCGAGATGGACGAATCGAAGAGTTCATTGAGTCCAAAATAATTGCTGGCGTCAAGAAGGCAAGTGCGCGCGCGCTCGTTAGCTAGCTAGCTAAAGACAGGACTATAGTTTAAACGTTCTTAGGGGAATCTTAAAATCGATTTTAGGTAAATATTTATGCTAGAGGAAAACAAACGCGATGCGGAGAATGTTCCGAA
>DAOVBJ010000033.1 GCA_030670615.1 Candidatus Bathyarchaeota archaeon
TCTTTTCACAGAGACCTCGGACACCATTGAATGCACCGTATCAACGGCAGTAGCGAGGCTTGAGGGCGCCGAAATCGTCGTTAAGGGCTTTGGATCGTCTGACTGTCGTGGTGGCTGCCAATCTCACCTCTGCTTCTTCCCACAGACTGCGTATCATGACTTGGTGGGACGCATTACGTCCATATACCGGCCCTTTGGTATGCCTCGACGCGTTGAGACCTGAAAGCTTTGCGTCTCCTCTTTTTCGTGTACACTAAAGCAGTGATCGGTCATCTTCGATAGGTATGAAGGGGACTCATGTTCCGTTCAGAGGCGCGATGCGATAAATACAAGATGCTCTAGGGGCACTTCTATTCGCGACGCTCCAACTCAAGGAGAGCCCTAGGCATAGCGCTCCTTGAACCGCACCCCCAGATCCTCCAGCTCATCCTTCATGTGTGTGTAAAACCGCTCGAATTCAGGCTTCACACTCTCTTTTTCTACGTCGTATATCTGCTGGAAGGTGTAGCCCTCAGGGTAACCGTCCTCCAGCTTGTCTTCATACCTTGAGAGGAGGACTTCGACAATCCCCCTCGCTCTCTCCTGACTCATCCCCGCGCTCGCCTTCAGAATCTCGCCCATCCACTTCGACTCTAAGGGACTGACGTGATCCGTCGGACAAACAAACTGTCGAGCCCCTCCCGAGGGATTTGCTGAGGACCCGCTTGCCACACTTGCGATCTCGCCGGCTGCGCATTCATAGTAGAATTGAGCGGTCCCCGCGCCCGCGACGGGGTGATCACACCCCTGAGCACAGACGGGGAGGCGGGTATTCCTCACTAGAGCCTGGCACGCCAGGGATCCAACGTAAATACAGGATCGAGCGGCCCTGCTCTTTATCCGGTTATGTGTCTTGCCGACTCTTGTGCTAATACCGTACTCTTTGATGTGTTCATCGTCAGCGCCGCTGAAGAACAGTCCCAGTAAGGCACCAGCGACTATGACGATGGGGGCTGTCGCCGGCCCACCGGAGAACCCTCCTATGAACGCGTGGCCAGCGCTCCATCTGACCCGGGTATGATATGCTATCGCAAACGCTGTTCGGTTGGCGAAGTTCCAGTCGATCTTCAACTCTTCAAAGAGATTGCCTCCCATGGGATCCGTTGGCCTCACCCCGAACTCGGGGTCAGCGAGCGCGATGGTGGCCTGGGCGGTGGGAGCGTTTTGTCGAATGAACATCCCGGGTCTACCTACTGCGGTAATTGCTTTCCGCATCAGTTCCACCTCCTTCCGGTATTGATAGATCTCCGAGGGATGATTGGCGTTGATCTCATACTTTCCCTCTATCGGCGGAGGTGGACCGATTACCAATCCCCCCCATATACCATCAGTAGAGGGCTCTTGGGCGCAAAGCGTATAGATCTTGTAAGCTACCTCGGGAGTGCTATACACAGCGGTCTGGGGGGCTCCGTAGACAACGGGTTCTGCAGTAGATCCAGGGGTTCGATGAATAATTTCGACGGCGTCAACTCCCTCCCCGTAGCCCGATTGTTTCCCCGTTGCCGCCCTGAGAAACTCTTGGATCTCGTCCTCTGTGAACCTGACGTTCCGTTGTGTGTCTCTCGAGTACACTCCCAACTCCACAGCCGCCTTTAGGCCTGCTTCAAACACCTCATCTGCTAGTTGACCGTCCGTGGGCACGACGACCTCATTGTCGTATTCAAAGCCGTATTCCTTCGCCAGGGCTGTGACCGTTTTCCAGATCTTCATGTTGAACTCTCTTTCCTCCATCCGAGGGGCGGTTGCACACCGCTCGACGGCTTCCCAAAACGTTAAAACCATCGACTACACCAGCTACTTTTTCTCCATCAGCTTCTTTGCGACCGTGATCGCTTCAGCGGCATTCTTCCCGTAGCCGTCAGCCCCTATCTTGACGGCCCACTCCTGCGTCGTAGGTCCTCCTCCCACCATGACTAAAAACTGGTCTCGAATCCCCTTAAACTCCAGCTCCTCAATTATCCCCTTCTGTCGCCGCATGGTAGTGGTCATCAAGGCCGATGCCATGATGATGTCAGCATCGACCGCCACGGCCTTATCCACGATCAATGCCACATTCACGTCCTTCCCTAGGTCATGGACCTCGAAGCCCGACGCGGAGAGCAGGGCTGAAACGATGTTCTTTCCTACGTCGTGAATGTCATCCTTGACGGTGGCTATGACGATGGTTCCGACCTGCATCTTCTCAGCTGCCTCTCGGGGGATGTTCTTCTTCAGGACGTTGACAGCCGCATTCAGCGCGTCAGCAGCCATGAGGAGGTGGGGTAAAAAGAGTTCGTCCCGGGAGAACTTGTCTCCAACAATGTCTATACCCACCTTCAACCCCTTCTCCAGAGCCTTGAGGGGATCCACGCCAGCATCCAACGCCTCTTGGGCCACGGCCTTCGCCACTTCCTCGTCGAAGCTTAGGATGGAGTCAGTCAGTTTCTTCAGAATTGACTCTTCATTCATCAGAATTCCTCTGAGCTCATGTTATCTTCGTACATTAATAAGCTATCTGGAAAGACTTCGGGCCTCCCCACGCAGAGCAGGATTTGACAGCAGCGTCGAGCAACCTTTGAAACAGTCTTAGCGATCCGTCTTCGGAAGGGCGTCTTGGTAGAGTGAAAAAACGGGTGTCAAGAATCGTCTGATCAATGCCCTTTAGACCTCCTCTTCAACCAATAACGAACAGATCCTTCAAGCTTAAGATCGTACTAAACAGAAATATGGACTCTCGAATGAAGGCTGAAACTTACGACATGGCCGACCCAGCCCGCACTCTTCTGAAGCTCAGGCTATCAACACGGGTAAGGGAAACCCTCATAATCTGACCGCGGAGATAAAAGTCGTCATACCACTTATTCGTGGCTTTCAAACTGTTTCCCTCGACTGGATCCAGCCCTGAAGGGCTGCTCATGTTTTATCGATGCGACCTTCGTGCGTCTATCGGGCTTTCGTCACGGCTTCAATCGTGTTCAGAGTGTAGTCGATGTCTTCTCGGCTGATCATCCTGTGGGTGACCATTCGTATGCTTATGCCCGATCCCGCGGTCTTGATCCCGTGCTTCCTCAATTTTGAAACAAATTGACTCGAATTCATCTCCAGACCAGCGATGTCGTAGCGAACGATGTTGGTTTGAACGGTCTCTAAGTTGATGGAGACACCGCGTATCCTAGCCAACCCTTCAGCCAAGGTTCTCGCGTTCGCATGATCTTCCTTCAATCGATCCACCATCTTTTCCAACGCGATGATCCCGGGGGCCGCGATCACTCCGGCCTGCCTTAACCCGCCTCCTAGCACCTTTCGCCACTTCCTTGTCCGCTCGATGAATGCTTCGTCTCCGATGACCAAAGAACCGATGGGTGCGCTCAAGCCCTTTGAGAGGCAGAACGTCACCGAGTCCATGTGCGTCGTCAGCTCCTTTGCATCGACGTTCAAAGCGATGGCGGCGTTGAAGACTCGCGCCCCATCCATGTAGATCCGCATGCCATGCCGCTCTGCAACTTTTTTGATGGCTTTGATCTGTGACTGGTTCCAGCAGGTGCCTCCAGCCGCGTTGTGCGTGTTCTCGATGGCGATCAGCGTGGGTTCCGGGTAGTGGACGTTCCGGGTCCTGATAGCCCGTTCCACATCTCTGGGGTCGAGGACTCCCATCGTGCCTTGGATGGGATTGGGTATGAGGCCCCCCACGATACAGAGTCCACCGGCCTCTGTGCGGTATGTATGGGCTGAGGCTTCGAGGATTACTTCATCTCCTTTTTTCGTGTGGGAGAGGATGGACACGAGGTTGCCCTGAGTGCCACTGGTGACGAGGAGGGCTTTCTCCTTACCTATCTTCTCAGCGGCGAGTTCTTGAAGCTTATTGACTGTGGGGTCTTCGCCGTAGACGTCGTCGCGGAGGGGAGTATGAAGGATGGCTTGAAGCATCTCTTGCGTGGGAAGGGTGACGGTATCGCTTCGCAAGTCAATACTTTTCGTATTTGTGTTTTTGGGGTTGTATAGATTTAAGTTTGTATCTTAGTCCAGTAAAATCATCATAGTGGCTAAAATAATACGCCTCCATGGTGCGGGATGTGTTGAGGCGTCCACCCTTGAGGCCTCTCCCAGCCTCCAAGTAACGTACGCCATTCTCACCTCCACGAACTCAGAACGCTTCTAGAACGTAGTACTCCTTTCCGGAGAGGGAGGTGCTAGCTAAGTGTATCGTGTGAGTAGTGTACCTCTTTGAATCTGGCGTCTACCCAGCCACTGGTCTGAGTGAAGCCAAGCGAGTCGGAACCATCGGCTTCTGCCTCATCCACTTTCCTAAAAGAAGCTTTTTTAGGAATATGTCTCCTTACTTTACAGTCGTGATTGAGATGAGTGAGGTTAGGCAGTGGCATAATGTGAAACGTGTTAAACGAACTGTAAACGCGCTCAAAGAGAATGGCTTCGAAGCGGTTTATGCTTCGACCAAAACAGATGCCCTGAAGGATGTACTAAACCGCGTTCCGAAAAACGCCTTGATCGGGGTTGGTGGATCCATCACGGTGAGGGAACTTGGCCTTATCGACGCCTTGAGCCGCCGGGGACACCGGGTAGCGGAACACTGGTCGAGCGATCTGGCTCCCGACGAGCGGATGGAGATAAGGCGACAGCAGCTCACCTCCGACGTGTTCCTCACGAGCAGCAACGCGATCACCGAATCGGGACAACTCGTCAATATCGATGGCGCGGGCAACAGGGTGGCCGCCATGATCTTCGGCCCCAAAAAGGTGATAGTCATCGTCGGGGTGAACAAGATCGTCAAGGACCTCGAGGAAGCACTTGACCGAGTCAACAATGTTGCGGCTCCCATGAATGCAAAGCGTTTAAATCGGAAGACTCCGTGCGCCGTAACGGGACAGTGCACCGACTGCCGTTCACCCGAAAGAATCTGCAACGTGACGACCATCATCAATAGGAAACCAGTACGAACGGATGTCACCGTCCTGCTGGTCGGTGAAGAACTCGGATACTAACCTCCATCAATCCGCTGCGAAGAGGAATGAGTTTTCTGGAGTCAGAACAAGCTAAGTGTGGGAGCAAGTGGTTTACGTAAGTTTACTCACTACCCCTTCCAAGAACTTTATTCCGTCTTGAAGGCTACTTCGACCCTCCTCCGTTATTTCGTAGTACTTCCGGTCAGGTCTGCCAAGAACAGACCTCTCCTCTCCAACTTGAGTGAGCCCCTCCCGCCGCATTTTATACAACACCACATAAACCGTTACTATGGCTGTTGAAAACCCAAACTTGTCTTTCAGGTTCTTACTGATCTCATAGGCGTACATCGGTCGATCCATCAGCATCTTTAAAATGTACAGCCACAAATTTTCCTTGGTTATTTTGTTGACCAGTCGGGTGTACGCTGATGATTCCGATGATTTAGACGCCATTTTCAGTCAACATACGTGAGGCAGCCCTCGAGTGTTAAGGACGTGTTGGAGATGTTACCTGCTTTTTCTACTAGCTTTTGATCGGACCTTACGGATTCCTCTGTGAATCGAGCAGGATACACAAAACCATCGGCTCGACCTCACCCTCGCGAAGATCGCCCCCTGACTCTGCAGTTCTCTGGCTATCCCCGAGTCTACGAGGGATTTATAGGTTGTCACCCGTTTAGCTTTGTCTCGGGGTATGAGGGATCCGCACTGGCTACATTGCACTTTTCCCGAACGTCCTTTCCCGCCCTTACTTCTTCCTCTGCTTTTTCTTTTCTGCGGCATTTTCTTTTCCTACCAAACATTGCTCTCTTGGCCTAAACGCCTCGTGTTTTATTGTAGCCGATGTTTATAAGGAAATCTCCTTTAGCGAGCTTTACGTTAATACGTCCGAGCAACTCGAATCCTGTGCTCTCCCTTCTTTCCGCAACAGGGGCATTCACCAGACACCACTCCCCCGGCGCCTACTGGTAGACCCAAAACTCTAGCGTCAACTTCGACCTCAATTCGTTGTCCACACGCAGCTTGACCACACCAAGGGATTTCAACGATTCCGCCGTCTTTATTCAGCACTCTCCTTGCTTGAGTAAGGTCACCCGTTGTGAATACGTGGTCTTCCATCACTTTCCAGGCCCTCTTTCTCAGGTTTTCTCCGATTTCAGCCAACATCTTCCCAATGAGCGTCAATGAACTGCGTTCACACGGCATCTTCTCTCCCGTGTCTCTCCGCGCAAGGGTTACTTTCCCCTGTTTAATGTCCCTCGGCCCAATCTCAATCCTCAGGGGCACGCCTTTCGACTCCCATTCATAGAATTTGGATCCCGGCGTCACCTTCGGGCGGTCATCGATTTCAACTCTGAACCCCTTTTGGGAGAGCGCTGACTCAACCCTTTGGCACTCGCTGTTTATTTGTTCTTCGAAGCCCTTGTAGTGAATGGGAACGACGACGACCTGGATGGGCGCGATTTTTGGGGGGATGACTAAGCCTCGGTCATCACCGTGGACTGCTATCACGGCTGCAATAGCCCTTTCAGAAATTCCGTAACTTGTTTGCCACACGAAGTCGTGTTTCCCACCCAGGTCCTCAAAGGTCAGGTCAAAGACCTTGGAAAAGTTTTGTCCGAGGTCATGACTTGTACCGATCTGAAGGCATCGCCCATCAGGAAAGATGGTGTCAAAGGCAAATGTGGAGAGAGCCCCCGCAAACCGGTCCCACGACGGCCTCTCAGACACGACGTATGGAACACAGAGTTCATCAAAAATCTTCGTATAAATGTCGTTGGCTGCTAAGACCTGAGCCCTCGACTCTTCGTGGGAAACGTGGAAGGTATGTGCTTCCTTGAAGGTTGTAACCTCTCTGACGCGGATCAGGGGCCTCGTCGCCTTCGTTTCATATCGAAAAATGCTTCCAATCTGATAGATCTTAAGCGGTAAATCCGCGTGAGATCGAACCCAGAGCTTCACCATCGGCGTGATGGCTGTTTCACTGGTGGGCCTGAGAGCCAATTTGACGCCTAACTCGTTTTTTCCTCCAAGGGTTATCCAGTAGGCCTCTTCCTCGAAGCTTTTGATGTGAGTTGACTCCTTAGCGATCAAGTCCTCTGGAATGAGGATGGGAAAAAGCATCTCTTGGTGGCCTATCCCATCGAGGAAGCTTCGAATCACCCTCAAAACATGCTCCCGGAGTTTGAAGCCGTAGGGAAGCCAGACGCCACAGCCCTTTATCGGATATCGATAATCAATAATTTTCGCAGTGTCAATAATCTCTCGATACCAATCGCCGAATTTTTCCTTCCAAACACGTCTCTTTATGGCCATAGACAACACCTCTCGACTGCCTTTCTTAACTAGCACTTCCTTAAAAAGGGTTTTTCTGAGCACGCGGACTTCACCTCACCTTGCGGAAGGGTTTACCCCCGTTTAGCTAGCTTCAGGAGGAGAAATCACCGACTGACCGAAATATCCCCAGATTAACCTTAAGGAGACCCCAATCAAGAGAAGACAGACACCACCCACTCTCTGACATCCAGAGATGATCCACAACCAACTTCAGTGGGAAATGACTCTAATTCATAAGGCCATCGAAGAGACCTTCATCCATCGCCTGTTCGCGGTTGCCTCGAGAGACTAACATTGGAAAACATAACAAAGATATAGGCAGACGACCACCAATCAAAGAAACAGCGATCAGCTTGATGAGGTTGCAGATTGAATTCAAAGGTGTTCCTGACATGAAAGTCATCCTTGTCATTGGGGATGGTATAAGTGATCGACCGACTCCGGTTCTTAATGGGAAAACCCCGTTGCAAGTCGCAGAAAAACCATCCATGGACACGATTGCTCGACAGGGCATATGCGGCGTCATGGATCCGATATCACCGGGAATTCCTCCTGGAAGCGACACGGCCCACCTCGCCCTTCTCGGCTACGACCCGATTCAGACGTATACTGGGAGGGGCGCGTTCGAAGCGTTAGGTGTAGGCCTCGAGGTTCGAGAAAGCGATGTCTCTTTCCGGTGTAACTTTGCAACGGTGAACGAGGACTTGCATATCTTAGATAGGCGTGCTGGGCGAGTAAGGGGGACAGGCGAGAAGTTAGCTAAGGCCTTAAACGGAATAAAACTTGAGCGTTTCCCAGAGGTCAACGTAATCGTTAAGCACTCCGTTGAACACAGGTCAGCTCTAATATTAAGGGGTCCACATCTCTCACGGATGGTCTCTGACTCTGATCCCA
>DAOVBJ010000087.1 GCA_030670615.1 Candidatus Bathyarchaeota archaeon
GTTGGCTAATGGGTTTAAGCTAGCTAGCTCTCTCATTTTTCATCGTGTGGGAAGGGGTATTTTGAAAAAATTTTTTTCTGGGAACCAGCTTAACACGCGCTTTATTTGATTAATACAGCCGTTTTTATGCCCCACTCATAAGTAAAAGCATATGAATAATCTACAAATAGCGTACGTAACTTCTTCACGGCTGAGCTGTTTCCGTATGACCTTGAGCTAGCCCCATCTTCCTCATTGAGTTCCTCACGATTGGGACGAATCTCCTTGGAAGCCAAGTAAGCCCACTTGGATGGCTGAAGACGGAGCCTCTCTACGTAGATGCCCTATAATTGACACGCTATCGTATTCGGTTAACGCCTGGCGCAGCATATGTCTTCTTTGTCCCGCTTCACTTTTTCTATTCTTTCAGTAGGAATACAGTGACTTCATCGCCCTTCTTGATGACATCGACGTTCGTCGGCAATACGATGTAGCCATCAGCATCCGCCATACTTGTGATGGCTCCTGAGTGCCGGAACACTGGATAGGCAACTCCATTCCGCACCTGCACGGTGAGAAACTGTTTTCTCCCTGACGAGGAAACTATGCGCTCCGCAAGCCGCGCCTTGACCCCTTCCTCTCTCCGTGGAGGAAGCCGAGCCAGCTTTCGAAGGGCAGGGATGAGGAACAGGTGAGCGTTGCTCAGACAGGACGTGGGATACCCCGGCATGCCGAAGACTGGTTTTTCCTTGACCACCCCGAAGAGGGTGGGCTTCCCCGGCTTGACTTGGACGCCGTGGAATAGAACGGTGCCCAGCTGTTCGATTATGCCGTTCAACAAATCTCGCTCACCCACAGAGCTCCCGCCTGCGACGACGATCATGTCTTTGTCCTGTAAAGCGTTTATCGCTCCTTCCAGCGCATCGTGCGTATCTGGCACAATCTTGAATCGGGTGACGAGGGCTCCATTCTCTGAGGCGATGGCTGCGAGAGTGTGCGAATTTATGTCGTAGACCTGGCCCTCTCCAAGCTTCGTTCCCACTGCACAGACTTCGCTCCCAGTAGGAACCACCACAATCTGAGGCTTCTCGTAGACCTTCACTCGTTCCCGACCGAGGGCGGCGAGGACGCCGACCTTCGCGGATGTGAGGTAACTTCCCTGGCTCAGGACGAGCTTGCCCTCTTCAATGTCTTCGCCCTTTCTCGAAATGTTTGCTCCCGGATAAACGGGCTTCAAAACCTTGACGTTTTCGCCGTCCTTCTCAGTGAACTCAACCATGACCACGGCATCAGCGCCTTCAGGCAGGGAACACCCCGTGGCTATCTGAGTGCAGTCCCCCCTTTCCAGTGTCTCATGCGGTACGGTTCCAGCGTACACGACTTCTCTCAACACCAACGCCTTTGGGTTGAAGGAGGAGGCTCCGAAGGTGTCCTCAGCCTTCACCGCATAGCCATCCATCGCTGAACGGTCAAAGGGAGGGACGAAATGCTTCGCGATCAAGTCTTCCACCAGGACTCGCTTGAACGCTTCGTCGAGGGACACCCATTCCACCCGATCGATGGGTTGTATGTTCTCTGAAATGATCTTCACTGCTTCCTCATGGGATAGGAGGAGCTTGAAGGGCATCTTCTCACTCATCATCGGTTTGCCTCCCAGAGGAGATGTCCCAGACCGGGTAACACCAGTTTCGTTAAGCCTGATTCCATGGCGTTTTTCGACCCGGGTAGGCAGAAGATCGCCTTGCCATCTATGATTCCGGCGGTTGCGCGGCTGATCATGGCTGCTTCTCCAATTTCCTCGCGGCTGTTCCTTCGAAAGAACTCCCCGAAGCCGAAGAGGGTCTTCTCGAACAGCCCTGACATCACGTCGACCGTTACGTCTCGGCTGCTGATCCCGGTTCCTCCACTAGTTATGATTACGCCAATCCGCTCGTCGTGTAGAAAAGTCAGTATAGCGGTTTGAATCGCGGCTTTATCGTTCTTCACAATCTTATACGCCACAACAGTATGTCCCTCTTGCGTGAGTAATTTTTTCGCAAGTTTCCCCGATTCGTCGCTCGCTTCTGTGCGGGAGTCACTTATGATCAAGATGGCAAATCCCGTCGCAGTGTCCTGATCTCGCGGATGTTCTCTCTTCTCCATCATTCGTCCTTCCACTTCTTGGTCACCTGGATATTCTGTATCCTCGTGTGGGGGTACTGTCCCCCTGCATCCTTTTCGAGGTATTTAACCATGTCCCAAATCGTCAAGAGGGATGTGACTACTCCTACTAATGCCTCCATCTCCACGCCCGTCTTATAGTTTGCTGAGACGCTGCATCGAGCCGTGATGCTGTCCTTGGCCACTTCAAAGGAAAGTACGATTTGGGAGAGGGGTATTTGGTGGCATAGGGGGATGATCTCCGGCGTTCGTTTCGCGGATAAAATTCCAGCAATCTCTGCTGCCGCCAACACGTTTCCCTTGGTTACTTGACCCCGCCTGATGGCATCTACGGTTTGGGGTTGAAGTCGTATCACTCCCATCGCTTCTGCCCGTCTTGCGATGACTGGCTTCTGGCTCACGTCTACCATCTCCACGGGCTTAATGAGGTTCTCTGTCTCGTCACTCACTTTTTTTGTCCTCCACCCAATAACTTCCATCCGTAGTGAATTCCTTCTTCCAGAGGGGGGTCTTCGCCTTGAGTTGTTCCAAGACAAAACGGCAGGCTTTAAACGATTCATCGCGGTGCGCCCCTCCGACCGCGATCAACACAATGCTATCCGAGACCTCTAAGACGCCAACCCGATGGATAATTGTGATGTGGTTGACGCCAAACTTCTGTAGGGCTTCCTTTCGAATGTCTTCCAGTTGACGAAGCGCCATTTCCTTGTAGGCTTGGACCTCAATGCGGTCAACGACTCTGCCTTCGTTTTCGCCTCTGACGATGCCGATGAAGGAGACGATGGCGCCGTTAACCCGCTCTTTCATGCTTCGAAGCACGTCGTCAACGGAAAAGTCTTCACTCGTTATCTCTATCATTCTTCATCCACCACTTAACGGGGGGAAGAACGCGACGACATCGCCCTCCTTCAACTCGACCTCTTCATCGTCAACGAAGGTTTCGTTTACGGACGCGAGCATAGCGTCTTCAACGTCTTTGAGTATTGAGTGAGCTGCCGTGACCAACGCTCGCAGACTCTTCAGGCTTCCCCCACTCGGTAACTCAAATACTTCTTCGACCTCGTTGATTGCTTCGCGGTAAAACACACTGTTGTTCCTCAACATATTTTACTTTCGCGGTACGAGGCGAAGAATTTTACCGTCACTCTTATTTTTTATTCCTCCCCTGTCAAGCCCATGATCGAGAACATGAAGAATCATGCTCTCACATTAAGATTTCTTTTTATTCAGTAGGTCCTTTTGGGGAAATATCTGTTTTTAACTAAATGGAGTTCTTCTGCAGTAGGTTTGATGCATTCTTTGTATATGAGTTTGCGAATCGGAGTCTGTTTTCAGCCTTATGCTGAGAATTAATCAAGTTTAAAAGTGGTGTCTTTGGTTTAATTACCTGAATAGTGGTTACAATGGTTTTACCTGCTAAAATCTTTGAGATACAAGACGAGGCTGACGTGGAGCTCATGTCTACGCGGCTCAAGGAGTTCCGGGAAGAGGAGCCTTATACGTTGGCTGAGGGAGAGACCTTGACGTTAGTCACTGAGGTCTTGGAATTGGAAGTGAAAGGCGACTTAATCTCCGGGGTATTCAGCAAGGACTTCATACGTAGCAGCCAATATCGGCGCGAGGTTGTTGAAAGCCCGATCACTGAGGAGGCTCCGTTTTGGATTAAACCGTTTCAGGAGAAGGCCTTCTTGGTCGTTACGGCTCCCTCTGTAGCGCGTGGCGTAAAAAAGCTGTTAACGAGTCATGTTGCAAACAAGCTCAGCGAGGTTCTCTTTTCCCGTCCTTGGGCTATTGTCGAGGTCAAGTTTTCCAATGAAGTCCTCAGGGAATTACATGAGTCCAATCCGCAGGCGACGAAGCTCATCTGGTTCGATAACGTCGACATCCCCAGCGTCGAAAAGCTCTGTTTAGCTGGATCGAGTCTCGCTGACACTAAGCTCTACCATGACTACATTGACCACGGAACGATCTGGTACGTTGTCTTTGGAGTGCAGAAACGCGGAATCGTAGTCGGGATAACCCGGAACTGCGTTATCACTCTCTTCAGCAAGAGCACCATGGAAGACTTCCGAACCTACATTTTAGAGGACGTTCTGACCCTGATTGAGTGAGATGGGAGATAGGAAGGCTAGCTCGCACGGCTTAAGCGCAGCAAAGGTTTGAGCGCTACCTTCTAGCTAGCAGGAGATAAGTCTCTCGTGCGTGTTGTATCGTTTAGGGAATTGCTACGTTCAGCTCTCTACACAACCCCTCGATGTCACTCCACGTTTTCTCTTCGATGTAGATTCCCTCATGCAGGAGTTGCTTCCGCATCCTTCCCTCGAGTTCACCAGGTATGAGGATCTCCTTGACGCCCGGTGCCGTTGGCGAGTTCCGAATCGTTCTGAAGAGGTCATCGACCCTACCTTTGAAGGCGTTGATGTCTGTCAACCTGCCGACGTTGATGGCCATCAGGAAGACGCCGTTGCCCCCGTAGAAGGGTCGGGAACGATACTCTTCACTGTTTGAGCAACCAGCTCCCGTCAGAGCCCCTGCCAGAACCTCAACCAGAAGAGAGAGACCGAATCCCTTGTAGCCCATAAGGCCGCCTAAGGGTCGAAGCATTCCCCCCGAAAAATACTGTGCTGGGTCCGTAGTTGGGTTGCCCTCTGAATCTTGTAACACTCCTTCAGGAAGCTCTTCGCCTCGGGCGAGGTAGACCATCACTTTACCGCGGGCCCAGACCGAAGTGGCCATGTCCAACACCATCGGGGCCTCCTCTCCCGCGGGGATGGCGAAGCATAGGGGATTGGTGCCGAGCTGCCTCGTTTTCCCGCCGAAGGGCGTCACCGAGTTGGTGGAGTTGACACTCGCTAAACCGATCATGTCTTGCTTCATCGCCATCTCAGCATAGACGTTTAGGCGGCCGACGTGGTGACAGTGGTGCACGGTCACTAGACCCACAACGTTCTTCTTCGCCTTCTCGATGCAGATGTCCATCGCTTTTTTAC
>DAOVBJ010000074.1 GCA_030670615.1 Candidatus Bathyarchaeota archaeon
GGTGAGCCTGTCCAACCATCGGAGCGTAGGCTCAAATTAGAATTGATTGAAGCAGCACTATACGTTTCTGGCAGGCCCCTCGACATCAAAACGCTGGGTACCATCCTGAAGACCCGGTCAAAGAAAAAGGTTCAATCCTACGCCCGAACGTTAATGGAAGAATACAATAAACGGGGGGGTGCCCTAGAAATCCTTGAATTCGACGACGGGCGTTTCGTTCTCCAACTTAAAACGCAATACGTGACCCCTGTCAAGCGACTGGCGATGCGGCCTCTTCTAACGACGGGCCCCCTTAAGACGTTGTCGTACATAGCCTATCATCAACCTGTTGTTCAGTCCCACGTTACTGCTGTACGCGGGTCTCAGGCCTACTCTCACATTCGAGAACTTAAACGGTTTGGGTTGATAACGACGGAGAAACTGGGGCGAACACAGATCATTAAGACCAGTGATGTCTTTGCAGACTATTTCAACCTAAGTCACAACTCAAGGTTGATGAAGCGGCAACTGAAAGGCCTATTCAACTCAATTGAAAAACTAGAAAATGAGAAAACAGGCAAAAAATCTTAGTTATCGAAGACGTCAACTACAGATTTATTAATGACCTGCTTGCCCTAATGGGTCAAACCACTTCTTAATGCTCAGGAGGAAGAATTTTTGACGCAATGGCATGGTGACAGGAATAAACGAAAGATAACCGGAGGTAGAAAATGGGCTTACCGAGGAAAGCGAACGTTTGAGATGGGACGGGAGGCCGTGGAAACCGAGCTTGGAGACACCGTTAAAAAAATAATGAGGGGCAAGGGAGGTCAGATGAAGAAGAAGTTGTTGAAGGCAGAATACGCTAATGTAGCTGACCCCTCTTCGAGAAGGATCGAACGCGTCAAAATAATAGGTGTTTTGAGAAATCCTGTTAACATCGATTATGATCGGAGGAACATCATAACAAAAAGCGCGATAATTGAGACTTCCCTCGGCGAAGCCGTGGTAACTTCCCGCACCGGACAAGACGGTGTGATAAACGCCGTCTTATTGGGAGAAACGGCCTAGCGTAACACCGACGAGTCGAAACTAATATAAGGGGTATAACCTCCTACCTCTAAGAGGTTGATCGATTGAACCGTCTTGGAAAGGTTATACATCTTTCCAGCAACAAAAATTTGATTTTAAGAAGCAGACTTACTCTGAAGCTTCGGACCACTGTAATCGACAACCGTTTAGTCCCAGTCGGAAAAATCCAAGACGTTTTTGGTCCCGTGACCAGCCCCTATGTTTCCATAAAACCATCTGTCAAGAACCCGAAAAAATACGTGGGCCGCGTTCTATACCTCATGAATAAATAGAGTGGGTAGGAGGAGGGTGAATGATAAATGAGTGAACCAAAAGGTGAAGCTGTTTATTCTGTTCCCCACTCAGAGTTACGCTGTCCCGAATGCAGGGAAACACGATTTATCAAAGATTTCGAAAACGCGGAGATTGTATGTATTAACTGTGGCTTCGTAGTTGAGGAAAAAATAGAGGACACAGGACCGGAGTGGAGGGCCTTTGATGGTGAGCAAAGGGCTAAACGGACGCGAGTTGGCGCGCCTTCAACCTACACCATCCATGATAAAGGTCTTTCAACGATGATTGATTGGCGTAACCGGGATAGTTATGGGAAGAAAATATCGCCGACGCAGAGGGCTCAGCTTTACCGTCTCAAAAAATGGCAGCGAAGGCTCAGGGTTTCTGACGCCACGGAGAGAAATCTCGCCTTCGCTCTCTCCGAATTGTCTAAGATGTGTTCTTTCCTCAACCTGCCAAAAAACATCCTAGAAACCGCCAGTGTCATCTATAGGAGAGCTGTTAAGAAGCGGCTGATCCGAGGAAGATCGATTCAGGGCATTACCGCTGCCGCCATGTACATGGCTTGCCGTCAATGTGGTGCTGCCCGAACCTTGGATGAGATCGCGGAAACGTGCTTTATCAACAAGAAGGAAATTGGTAGGTCATACAGGTTTATGGTCAGGGAATTAAAGGTTTTTGTACCGCCGTCAACATCGTCCTATTACATAAGCCGCTTTTCCAACAAGTTAGGCTTAGCTGGAGCGGCTGAATCCATCGCCATGCGGATTTTAAACGTAGCCAAGATCATGCACCTCACGAGTGGTAGAGGCCCCGTAGGTATGGCAGCGGCCACCACCTACATAGCGTCTGTCCTCATTAATGAGCGAAGGACTCAGCGGGAGATCGCGGAACAAGCAAACGTCACGGAAGTAACCATCCGAAACAGGTATCGGGAGCTTATTGAAGGCTTAGAGATAGTCGTAAAGGTGTAACGTCTAACCCGCGTTCATGTACTCTTAGGCGTCGTAAATCCGCGTAAGGACGTTAATTCACGTTTTACTTAGTGTGACGCTCTATAACTCTCTGCTTAAAAAGTCTGAAATCCAAACTTTTAAAAAGACGTTTGAGTATTAGGCTAAAGAAGCATCTCCAGCAATCGAATAGACTACGAAGAGACTCATGTGGATTTGAAAGTGGCAGAGTACCATCAATTACTTTAACGATGAAGCGAATGGGGAACCATGCCTTTGCTGGGCAATATGAACGGGTCTTTCTACGATTTTTGGAGTTGCTGAAGCACACGTGAACTATCAAAAACTTAGGTCATGAATAAACAGAAATGAATGCCTTTTATGGCGGTGTTAATCATTGTCAAGACGAGATGACTTGGAGGAGCAGGCGCTTAAGTTAATTATTGACAAAGGAACCGACGGGATTCTCCAAAGCGCCATGTGGAGGAAACTAAAGGCCAGTAGCCGTGAGGGTTCACGGATATGCTTAAGACTTGAAGCGAAGAACCTAATCAACCGGGAGCGCGAACTCTCCAAGGGGCGATGGACGTATCGAATCTTTTTTAAGAAAAGACTCATAACGATAGATTCCCTCCTCGAGATCCCCTGTATGTTCTGCGACAACACCTACCGATGTGAACTGGATGGCGAAATATCACCCGCTGCGTGTGTTCCCTTAACTACGTGGCTTTTCTCCTTTGAGGAAGATCCTGAGAGCAGCTAGAGAAGCGATAAGTTTTCGTGGAACGTCTTGTTTTTATCGATAAAAAGCTAGCTAGCTGACGATGAAGACGCTTATATAACCTCTGAGATCTCTTTTTGATGGAGTGCCTCTTCTTCGGAACTTCTTCCGGTTCCACTATGTATGGAGCAACTCGAAAGCCAATGAAATCGATAAGGGATTAACCGTAACCATCTTCGGAGGTCACGGCTTTAAGAATTTGAGTACCGACCTTTTCACGTAACTCCCTCAGCCAACTAGAGTTTTTCAGATCCCGACAAGCGCGCCAAAGACTAAAGTATTGGATATATAGTGAAAAGGGCTAGTGTAACCCGTATAAGACGCTTCCTTACGTTCTTGGATGCAGGCCAAGAACTAGGCATTTAAGAGAGATGTCATGAGATAAAAACGCTGTTGTAACGATTTTTAGTATTTTGATGGTGGGGGGGTGTCCCTGGGACTAAACCTTTGCGGTTTCCCTCACTAATTCTAAGGCCTTAGGGATGTCCTCAGGGTGAATCAACGTCGAACCACAACTAAGGCATTTCCATCCTCTAACGATGAAATCGTCATCATAATAAATGATCGTGGGCTCTGTTTGGACATCGCAAAGAAAACATTTTGGGTTGACTACCCAACTGTGTCTTCGACGCTTTGAGATCCTCATGGCGCCTCATGCAACTTCATTGTTAAACCTTCATTTAACCATTTGCCAAAAAACTTATATGACACATAAATTGCTCGAAGACCCTGCGGATAACACTCAAGATAAAATAATGGAAAGCATAATTGCGGCGGCCTCAATAGCTAGCTATTCAAGTTTTGAAGCGGGCTCTTCAATCTTTGAGGGAAGAGGGTGCCTCGGAAAGGAAAGGCAAGAAAGTTCAGTCAGAGTTCGCCGAATGGGTTTCGGCTGCAGGATACCTCTGCGAGCTAGCTATCCTTTCTCAGTCGTCGTAGATGGTTCATTGAGCCGTAGAGCTCGACTAGGCGTTGAAACTCAGCTCGATCATAGAAGCAACACTTCCTTGCTCCATAGGCCTTAGCGACCTCGATGCAGAATCGTGAAGCCAACTCGATGTCAACGCAGTTGCTGGCACCTGTTCCACACCCAGGAACTGGGACCTCGGCTGTTATCGCCACGCCGACCACGGGGGCGTCAGTCGCAATCCAGGGCTGCATGATGCTGTTGACATGGTATACGTCGTTCCCATAAGGCGTTATGTCCTGGAGGGTGATTGGAGCCACTCGCGGAGTCCTCCCTGTCACCACCTCCATTATGTCTAGGAGGTCCTCGCTGACTCTCAGGATGTATCCCTCCTTGACGGTTGGAGTGATGGCGAAGCCTTTGAATTTGGCGATCCTGTTCCCTTTGGTCGTGTCTATGGACAGGAGAGCATCCATTTCTAGGGTGACTTCCTGTCTGTTCATAGTCGTCATATCGACGGGTGAATCCATGAACGGCACGGGGTCATGGGGCTGAGTCGGCGCGTTGGGGCATATGTGGGTCGTCACGACCACGTCTCCCATTAGAGAGTCGCCATTCCGCTTCATATCCGCGAGCTTCAAGGCGCATGAGAGGGCTGTCACCGCTCCATCGGCGTCTGATACCAGTCCGATTCTTTCTGGTCTAGCGCCAACCCCGCCAAGCCTCCCGACGACACCTAAGGTGGGGGCGTCTCTTTTGCGGGTCTTTCCCTCTCTTCCCGGAATCTTGATCTTGATGAAGTCCGTGGATCCCTTTTCTCCGGTGATTTTCTGCAGGCTCAGATCTTTGAGTCCCCGTTTTTTCAGCAGATCCAAAACGTCTTGGCCTTTTACCGTAGCCCGGTCCAAAAGATCATAGATCTCGATCACCTGTTTGAACAAGGAATATTTCACTCCTCTAAAGTCAGGTTCAATGATGTTTCTAGGAGGGGTCCAATATATTTTTAGCCTTAGAGAATTTTAGCTCCGTCCACCTTATATTGCTTTTCAAAGGATGGGGGGGTCTACTTCTTGAAGACCTCTCCAGCCAGCGATTTGAGGGAGTCGATTCCGTGGGGAAGCACGGACTGAAATACGATGTACGTTGCCCCAGCCTTAATGTATTCGTCAACCCTTTCAGCGCACTCCTCGGGCGTGCCAAAGACGTAGCACTCGTCAACAACCTCTTCAGGGACCGCCTCAGGCGTTAACCACGGCATCTCATAGCCCAGCTCTTCGGAGAGGCGCTGCGTATGTCTCAGGAGAAAGCTCTTAGCAGACGCCTCAATCATCTTCTTGGCGGTCCAACGGTCACTGGCCACGGCAATGGGCATCATGCCGTAGACAGCCTCCATCCTCTCAGGGTCTCTGCCGGCCTTTGAAGCTTCTTCCCTAACCCTCTCTAAACACCTCTCGAAAAGCCTCGGCGGCATGTTCTGGGTTATGAATCCGTCTCCAACTTCTGCTGCAATCCGGTACATTCGTCTCCCGAAGGCGGCTACCCATATGGGTGGATAGGGCTTCTGGAGAGGCTTTGACGCCAATCTAAATCTTTCATAGTTAAAGAATTCGCAGGAATGGCTCACCTCTTCCC
>DAOVBJ010000172.1 GCA_030670615.1 Candidatus Bathyarchaeota archaeon
CGGTGATGCGTTTCCTCTTGAAAGAAGTGAAAGAGGTAATCTTCTACCGTTGAAGTCGTCTTTGCTCCCGAGCGATATTTTCTCGTTATTTTTCGTGTTAGCTCGTCAGTCGTGATTGTGGGTAAATACGTGTCGAATTTAGATTCTACGCGTTCCATGTATTGTTGAATCTTCTCAATCGTATTGTAGTCTTCGTAATTGATTCGGGGGAACGTGGTTTCACTTTTTTGTATGAGACGATTCGCAAAATCAAACACGGCAATACAGTGTAAGAAAATGTTTCTCAGAGAACCGAAACTGGCGCCCTTATCCTTCACAAGTTCGTCCCAAGGAAGCCCTCTAAGCACGTCAAAGTACGCGTGTCGTAGGTATTGGTTATACTTCATCAATTGGGTAATATCTATCATCTTCAGTCAGTTTTAAGTCTGCAAACCACCTTATTTAAGATGTGGATAAACTGTTTTTTCGTCAGAAGCGAGCTGACAGATAGAAGAAGTCAAGCGTCTAAAAATAAAAACAGGAGACCCTCAACACGCGCAAGTGAATCTTTTAACAGATTTCTTTTAAATAGAAACACGTTTCAACGACTACTGTGAGTACGCCAGATAAAGCGAGGGCTTCACATCGTTTCAGTAAATAATCAGCATACAATATCGAGAAAAAAAGGAAAAGGGGGAGAGCGGTTACTTTCTCAAACCTTTAACCGTCTTCTCCAGGTCTTCCATATCAAGCCGTTTAAGGGTGTCGGTCGTCGGAATACCTCGGTCATCCCAGCCTGAAGCAGCATAATAATCCTTTTTCTTTTGTTCAACGAAAGCCTTGTCCGTTGTCTTCCCGGCGTAGGGTCCCGTTGGTAGCGGCTCATAGAATCGCGGTGGGTTATCGTCGTCTTTATCTGGGTCCCAAAAGATGTCGGGTCCGCCCAGCAGCAAAAGCGTCCGTTGGAGAGTGACGATTCTTTGTCCTTGGCCAGTACACCAGTTATCCTTAGTCAGGTCCCATCCGGTCACGACCTGCGCGAAGTCCCACATGAGGTCGTGGACGGCGCAAAACATGCAGAAGACCCCGGAATCCATAAAGACGCTGGAGAGATCGTTGTAGCCGTCGTTCACGATGGCTGTGTGATCACCTCCCTGCACGGACGCGGCGTACGCGATGTCTTTGGTGAAGTCTTCGTTACTTCGTGTGCCGTGGGCACCGATTTCGATGCCTTTGACGTGGACGACGTAGGGCATCACGTCGACGCCTTTCAGTTCACTGATTTTTTGGGCTGCGCGATAGGTGCCTTCGGCCAAGATGTCCCCTATTTTCTCGCGGTTAGTGATTAACCACGCCAGTTTGGTGAAGGCTTCAGCATCACCCCACTTCACCTCAAACCCGAAGTCCTCTTTTGTTAAGATGCCGCGTTGATAGAGTTCAGCAGCGAAGCCCATGGTGTTGGGTCCATTGATCCCAGACATGCCGAGGTTGTCGATGACGGCGCTGATGTGGATATTGTCTTCGGGATCGAAGATGCCGAGGTTCGTGCCACAATAGGCCTCCAGCTCATAGTCAGGCATATCGGTGATGTCGCCTTTCCAGCGTCCGGACTTAATGCAGGAGATCTTCATACAACTGCGCGAACAGTTGAAATCTGCCCAATAAGGCTTCACCCAGAAGCGAGCACTGTATCTGGGTCCAGCCATGCTTCTCTCGTCATGCCATTCTTCTTGCCAATTCTTGACCGGCTCCGAACTCGTCACCGCGCCGAAATACCAGCCTGCGTAGCCAGTGCCCCATCGACGCATCTGATCCATCGAGATTAAGCGTTTATGGTATCGCTGCAACATAATTTCCATAGCCTTTGGCGCGGCAACCTCTGGAAGGGGACCCCGCCCCTTCGCGACCACCGCCTTAAGATTTTTGGATCCCATCACAGCACCATACCCTCCGTACCCCGCAGCGTGGGCAACTTTCGTCAAGACCGCGGCGTTACGCATCAAGTTTTCGCCAGCAGGTCCCACATAGATCATACCTGGTTCCCGCCATAAGCCGATATTCGGTTTCCTCTTACCCAGTTCCTCCCGTACTTCAGCGTTCAAGATCTTGATCGTGTCTTCACCAAGCTTCCCCCAGACATGGGAGGCGTCGCGTATTTCCGCTTGGTGGTCGGTGACGAGGAGGTAGATAGGGCTACTGGCTTTTCCAGTGACGAAAATACCGTCATATCCTGCACACTTCAATTCCATAGGAAACTCTGAGCTCGCAGTGGAGCCAACCGTGCCATTGCTTAGCGGCGACTTCCCGGAGACACAGATCCGCGCACCCGGATGAATCGCCGTGAGCGGCCCCGTTAAGACCGTCAAGATGTTTTTGGGTCCCAATGGATCGATTGTTGACCACTGCTTTCCAAGGCGATCCCAAAGAATCTTAGCGGCTAAGCCGCGTCCCCCTAAGTATTGGTACAGGATCTTTTCCGGTATTGTAATATCTTGAATCTTCTCATGTGTTAGGTCGACATCGAGAAACTTGCCAGCGTATCCTCTCGGCATACTAGATAACCTCCTCTCCCTTTTCCCCAAAAAGGTTCACTGCAAGATCCTTGGCTAGGACAAAGGGATTGATGGAATGGACCTTCTTTTGGGCTCCAACGTTCTCCTTAACGAGTCGCAAGGCGTCGTACCCTGCTTCCACACAGACTTTCACGCACTCGGGGTCTCCACCACACAAATCGCAGATCACCGCTTTGTTGGAGTCCGGATGAAGGAACGGAACGGTCCCTGGACACTTTTTGATACAAAGACTGCACGAATTACACGCACCTTCATCGACGATCACGGCACCAGTTTTCACGTCAACAGAGAGGGCACTGACGGGACAAGCTTCCACACAGGGATAGTCGTCACATTGCGCACAGAGATGAGGCACCTCAACGCCTGGAAAAGGCATGAAGACTCGAACACGAGACGCCTCAGGCCAAATCCGATCCTCGTGATAAAGGCTGCAAACTATTTCACACCGTTGACAACCAGTACAGCGAATGTAATCCCTAACAATCCAAATGCTACTCATGGTACAAATCCTTCACTACATTTTGTTGAAATAATTGAAGAAGAGGTCATATAAATTACTTTATTATGAAACTCAAGAGAATAAAGTAAATCTGGATCATTGTGAGCGTCTTGATCGTTTCTAACAGTAACTATTAGCTAACTGGGGTCTTGACATCGTAAAATAATAAATAAAAGGGTTGCATTATACTAGCAATTTCAATAATCACATAAGGCATAAGGAAACCTGA
>DAOVBJ010000105.1 GCA_030670615.1 Candidatus Bathyarchaeota archaeon
TAAAACCCAGCCCACCTGCCGCCCATTACAGTATATAGCGACGGCCTCACCTACCTCTTGAGGCACACAATCGTATACTCCGCATAAGTTGCTTGTTGCCACACCTATCGTCGCCACTCCAGTTAACACGCCGACGTGAGATGCGCAGCCATAGTATCGGGGGTGTGCATAGCCGTGAGCATTGATCAGGAAAAGGTCAGCCTTCGTTTCCAGGGTGTTTATGATATCAATGATGGGTGGGCCTTCCCTGAAACTCATGAAGGTAGTTACGTAGGGAAAATCAAGTTTACGTCGTAAGGTTTTTTGGACAAGGGTTTTTGTGGGAGGAAGGGAGGTGATGACGCAGGCAGTTATGGCTAATTCGCCTGCAAAGGCAAGATCTATACCCGCGATCCGCGTGACGGGTTTTCTAAACGCGTCTCGGACGATGACCTTTCGGGACAGAGTTCTTTGAATGGTTCTGAGCGTGTCTAAATCGTGCATCTTGATCCCAGTGGAAATAGATGGTTTGGAAGGGAGCCCCTACGGCGTTCCGACGCCGCCGCTGGACATGAGGCGATCCATCTCAAGTTATATCGTCTTCCGCCACGCATTTATCTTTTCGTCATCCTGAGCAGTGGAGAAAACCAAGGGGTCATTTCACTTCACGCGGGGTAAGAACGTTTGTTATAAGGGTGTTGAAGCCAGAGTTTCCGGTTAACGCTCCCATGAAGACGCTCATGACCCCGACCTCTATCCCACGCCTTAATCAGGATCGTTATCAGTATGCCGACACTGGTCCAGCCGAAGAAGTGAGGCACGAGGGTGAAAAAGAAGAACACCGTAAATAAGCACTCGGGAATGTACCCGATCAGCATGAGGGGGACAACGAGGACGGAGGGGCGGCTCCGTTGATTTAGCTTGAGGAGCTTGTACAGAGCGCCCGTTGTCTGTTCAGTCAACGCTTTTTCGAGGGGGAGACCGATCAGCCCTAACCAGGCAAGTCCGCCCATCGGGCAAAAGTAGACGCCGGGAAAGAGACCACTCAGCAATCCCGTTAGACACCCCACGTAGGGTCCTCCGTAAACGGCAGCGATGAAAGTGGCGATGTGGGAGAGGTCGAGGCCGATCTGTCCTGCATTAGCTAACCCGATTGAAAGCATCGACAGTGTATTGCCCAAGACGACCATTACCCCGATAAAGACGAGTACCTTGGAATCCAGGCTTGACTGTCGTGAACGTCATAGAGGTTGCCTCGAACACTTGTTGTTCTATCCTCCAAAGTGTTGGATGGAGGGAATAGGCCTTTAGAGGCCGTATAGAAGAGTGACTATTTAAGAGTGGCTACTTTAAAACAGGTATTTGTTTAGCTGGAAGATGTCTCCTCACTCAAGATCTTCCTTTTTATCTTCGAAGAACTGTCCAAATCCGCTCTACCAAACTTCCCAACGCGTGCCACCTCAATCGTCAGTCCCCTCGCCTTGATGAAGGCCTTGACATTGTTCTCAATACTCAGCTGGTCGTAGCCCACGGCAATGATGTCCGGTTTAACCTTCACGATTGTCTCCTCGAAACTCAGGTTCTCATAGCCTAGAATGGCCTCGTCGACGGGTTTAAGAGACTCAACGACAGCTCGACGCTGGTCCTCCGGGATTATCGGTCGTCTACCCTTCAATCGTTTAACCGTCTTGTCCCTCGCGATAATGACCACCAAGCGAGAATTCTCTCCACCCAGCTTCCTCGCCTCTTCGATGAAGCGGATGTGACCGTAATGAACCAGATCGAAGACGCCGGAAGCGAGAATAAGGACTTGATCTCTCAACGCATTTTTCACCGATCAACTATTTTGAGCGTTAACTCCATTATATGGGAAGCGTAGAGAGTTCTCTTGGAAAGATTATTATCTTTTTCTATTGGAAAGCCTTTCCTTATTCATATGATCGCACCACAGTAAGTCATTGACCTACATTTGAAAGCGTTAGTTGACTATCGATCACCGGTCTGCATGTGAAATCTTAGTTGAGCGTGATGATGGAAGGAATAAGGTTAGTCTCATACAGACAGAGGCTGGGGAAGAACGAGGCAGGCCAGAGCTGGGCGATTCAACAACGAGTATGTATGCGATCTATAAATTGCGTCGAGGATGAAGGTTCGGTTGAGAAAGAATGAACTATCATGTTGCAGAAAGAAGCGTTCTACTAAAGTCCAATAGAAACTTAGAGCGTGATCGACGTGGATTGAGAAGGAGAACTTAACGGCTTGGTCGTCAAAGTAAATGGATGTCGTTTTAGAATGAGCGTCAATCTATAAACGAAGCAGGTTTCATACGAGTTCTGGATTAAATGACAATGACGTTTTTCAGCGTGTCACAGCTTTTAAAAGTTGTAAGAACTTGTGGCTTCATTCGAATTTGGTGAAAAACAGGGTTACTCCAGTAATCAGTGTGTGATTAATATTTGATGAGAAATCTGGCGCCGGGAGAGGGATTTGAACCCTCGCGACCGGAGCGGTCACAGACTTTCAGGTGTGGATACCTCCAGGCCTGCGCCCTACCAGGTTCCCCTTCAAGTTTCCTTGAATCTAGGCTACCCCGGCACATGAGTATGAGTAGAGGAATTCTCTCTTAAGGATATTCCTCGATATCAGCCTTGGCCTTTCCCACCACGTTTCCGCCAGAGACGAGGATACGTTCCCGGGGTCATGATGACTCGCATCGTGTCGGTAGCGAGTCCCCGCTCCTTTTCGTCGATCTCTTCGGACGTCATCAAGGCCTTCGCCAAGGCGATTAATTCGCCCTTCAACGTGAATAAGCCCACGACTCCTTTTTTCCATATTCCCGATTCAAATTTGGCTATTCCCGGAACGGCGAGGTTGGCTCCGTGGCAGATGGAGTCAACGGCGGAGTCGCGGAGGAAGATTTTAGGGACAAGCGCTAGAGCGTTTTCCATGGGCTGAATAATCGTCCGTAACTTAGATTCGTCGTTACCTTCCGTCCACAGGTGATAGGCTTCATACAGATCGTAGAAGGTGATGAGGTCTTTGTCTTCGGTGAGGGGGCCGGTTCGCGTCCTCCTCAGCTCTTCCATGTGGGCTCCGGAGCCCAGAGCCTCTCCGATGTCAAAGCAGAGTTTTCGGATGTAGGTTCCCGCTTGACAGCCGACTCTGAAGAGCACTCTTTTCTCAAGAAACTCCACGTCTTGTATGTAGTAGATGGTTCGTCGTCTCAAGCGCCTGGTCACTGAGGAGCGGAGGGGTGGACGCTGGTAGAGTTCTCCAACGAATTCGTCGATGACTTCTTGAACGCGTTCATGGGGCATGGTGGAGTGGAGGCGCATGACACAGACGTACTCCTTTCCGGAGTATAGGAAGACCTGCGCGATTTTCGTGGCTTCTTGGAGGGCCACGGGTAATACACCAGTCACACGTGGGTCCAGGGTTCCACCGTGTCCCGCGTGGTCGATCTTCAGAAGTTGTTTGACCCACGCAACGACCTCGTGGCTTGTGGGTCCGCTGGGCTTGTCCAAATTGAGTACGCCATGGTTTATATGCTCGCTGATCCCGCGGCTCTGGGGTGCGACTCCATGGACTGGGTCGGTTTCCTCGTCAACCTTCGTGATGACGTCTCGTTCCACCTGCCAAGGAAGTAGCTTCACCCTGTATCCCCCATAACGTTGCTCGTGGCTCTGGGAATAGGCTTTGAAGAGGATGTTATTAACTTTGCTTACGCAAAAAGGGAGGAAAAATGCGTCTCGTAGTGGGGGGGAAAGAAGAGGGATTTCGTTTCAATCCCTGAAGTGGGGAAGGCGTGCTGCTGAGTTAAATGGAAGACATATGAAATAGGCGGTGGCTTCGTGCGTCTTAGACGCGTGTGAAATTTAACGATATGTCAAGGGGACGGATGGTCGACATCGTCTAAGGGGATTTCATGTAATCTGTTTTTCCGGTTTCGTCTAGAAGGTCTATGATTTCCTCTTCACTCGCTCCCTTCGAGATTTGAAGGAGGTCTTCTAAGGGCTGGAGGTGTTTCACGTTCGCGCGTCGCCTCTTCACGCCTGACACGGCTTTGGGCCCCGTTACAAGGACAAAGGATTCATCTATGACCTCGACGATGACACATCTTTTTCCAGCTTCTCTTCCCTGTATCTTGACGCATATTCTTCCAACTTGTATGGCTGACACAGTTATTTCCTCCTATACTCCTCGATATATTCTCTGATGAAGGTCTTGATGAGCTGTATGTTAGCCTCGACGCTTAACAACCCAGTGTTTAAAACTAGGTCGTATAGAGACAAGTCTCGTAAGTCAACGCCATAAAACCTATTAAACCTTCTCCTCTCAAGCCCTTCCCGGAGTAACGTCGCTTCTCGCGCCGCGTCGTAGCTAAGGCCTTCTCTCCTAGCAATCCTATCGATTCGCACCCTCTCCGAGGCGACTAAAAAAATCTTGACGTCCGCATCTTCTTTGACCAACCATCCCGTCAGTAAGCCGTCTAACACGACGCTTCCCCGCTTCGCCTCGCTGCGAGTCCGCTCGTCGACGACGTCATCTACACTCCTGTTTTTAGAGGAGAGTTTAGTGAGTTCCGAGACGGTGAGCCCTCGTTTAAACGCGATTTGACGGAATAATTCTCCAGCAGATACGTGTCGCAAGTT
>DAOVBJ010000059.1 GCA_030670615.1 Candidatus Bathyarchaeota archaeon
CGCTAGCTAGCTACAACGTAGAACGAAGAGATGAATCGTATAAAGGATAACTAGCTACATGCTGGTTTCTCAGAATTTATCTCGTTTTTTTAGACCATTGTGACCTTAAGCCTTCTTAGGTCCGGGAAAAAAGCTATTTACTTGACGTGTTATGTCATCTCGACGGGCGTCGTCGAAAGTCCCAACCGTGACCTGGAGCTGTATTCGGGCTCAAATAAATCACTTTTCATGTTCTTCTGTACACCTCGAGAACGTTATTCCACCGTATGACTGGGGTCACAATTTTCGTGATACTGCTTTCAGGGCGTAATGTGGTTAAGAACCTTTTTAAGGTACGTCAAACGTGGAGAAGCCTAATTTTATTTCAGTTTGAATGGAGAAGGGTTTCAATATGTTGTCGGGGTATTCTCGAACGAATGGGGAGATGGGCGCTCGAAACCATGTGGCCATCATTCCTATAGCGGGCTGTGTTAACGACTTTATTCGAAAGATTGAACAAAACGTTCCAGGCACTGTACCGATCCTCCACCACCAGGGGTGTGCGCAACTGAAGCCCGATCTGGAGCAAGTCACACAAATCCTTATTGGGCTAGGCATCAACCCCAATGTAGCCGGGGTGCTAGTGGTCAGTCTTGGCTGTGAGTCCATCGTACCGCAGGAGGTGGTTGACGGAATCGCTTCATCGGGGAAACCCGTTGCACTCCTGTCCCTGCAAGAAGAGGGGGGTTATACGAAATCCTTACGGAAAGGCATCGACGTGGCCTCACGAATGTGTGTTGAAGCCAATGTGCAGGAGCGGAAACCCTTTTCTTTGGAGGACTTGGTGTTAGGCATCAAGTGCGGAGCGTCAGATACCACGTCTGGCCTTGTCTCGAACCCCGTGATTGGCGTCGTGGTCGATAGGGTGGTTGATGCCGGTGGAACCGTTATTTTTGGTGAGACCACCGAGATCATCGGGGCAGAGCACATTCTGGCGAAGAGAGCGGTCAATCAACGCGTTGCCAAGCGAGTCTACGAGGTTGTTGAACGCATGGAGGCTAAAGCGAAAGCGATGGGAGTGGACATGAGAGGCAGTCAGCCAACGGGAGGGAACATACGTGGCGGATTAACCTCGATCGAGGAGAAGTCCCTTGGAGCCATCGTGAAGGGGGGTTCACGACCTCTTCAAGGCGTTCTCAAATACGGGGAACGACCTACAGGAAAGGGTTTATACTTTATGGACAGCCCCGGTATGGAAATCGTTTATCTAACCGGCCCCGCAGCCGGCGGCGTCCAAGCGTTACTCTTCTCCACAGGATTGGGGGCGCCTCAAGGGTTCCCCCTGTATCCAGTCGTCAAGGTCTGTGGAAACGAGCGAACGGGAAACCACTTAGCAGAGCACATTGATGTCGATGTGAGCCCCGTTCTTCGGGGCGAGGAAACCCTTGAAGAGGCAGGGAACCGGCTTTTCACAGAGCTGGTACAAGTCGTTTCAGGGAAGAAGACGAAGGCCGAGGCCCTTGGCTTTGACAGCACGGTTGATATTTACACGTTGGGATCGTTTATTTGAGGGATCAATATGAACACACGGAGAGCCATGATCGTACATGAGAAGGACAATGTTGCAACTACATTATCCGACCTCGTTGTGGGCGACCGGGTAACCTTGATGGGCCCGGGGAAGCCGGGAGTCATCACGGCCAATCAACCCATACCATTCGGACATAAGATCGCCCTCATCGCGATTGAGAAGGACGAAGCCATCGTCAAATATGGTGAAATTATTGGACGCGCAACACAGCGGATAACCCTCGGCAAACATGTTCACATTCACAATGTTGAAAGCCTGAGGGGAAGAGGGGACGTCCCCGAGTAAGGACCGGGACATCAACTTCCGCTAAGAATCACTAAAATTACGTGGAAATGAATGTGCTGTTAACGGTCATGATTTTAATGAAGGCTAGTTAGCAGTTTCCTCGCAAGGGTTGTAGGCGATCAGGATCGCCTTGCTAATTCTTCCTTAGGTTGCAGGTCGCAACCGTGAGCGAGCATCCTTATTCTGTTTTCAAGATAGGGCGGAGAGAAGGGCTTTAATGTAGCCCACATGGTATGCGAGACTGGCCCGTCTCTTCTCGTCACCTACTAGAATCATCGGGTGATCTGGACTCAGTGATCCATCGTATCCCGTCGCCTTCAAGGCCTTCAGAATCCTGAACATATCCATGTCCCCGTCATCCACGGCCACCTCTTCATATCCCCCTGCGCTTGGGATCGTTCCCCGCACATTCCTGAAGTGGACATGGAAGATCTTATTGTTGCTGCCGAAGAGGCGTATCTGATCATAGACATCTACGCCTGACTCGTACCGTGTCCCTACGCAGAAGAGTACCCCCAAGTTCTCGCTTGGAACGGCCTCAAAGACGCGGTTGATCATCATCGGATTTATGATACCGGGGAGTAAGTTTTCTTCATCCGGAACGGGTGGATCATCGAAGTGTAGCATCAACTTGACTCCCGCGTCTTCAGCAACGGGGACGATTCGCTGGAGCACCGTAACCAGATCCGAAACATATTGCTCGGATGAAATCTTTTCCGTGAAGTGATGAACCCATCGGCTGGTCAGATCTCTCTTAGCCAGCTCCTCCCGCATCAACTCAACGCTCCACGCACTCATTTCGTATCCTCCCCTGTGGGCACGTCGATACCGACCGGGTACCAAAGCAGGACCCTGTCGAATGCCCAGAGGCCAAACCCAGATGAGGGGGATGGACGCTCTACCGGCGAATGTTATTAACTCAAAGGCAGTTTTAAGCTGTTCTTCCCCTTCAGGCTTGTTTAAGAGCGCATCTACAATGGTAAACCGCAGTAAGTGGGCTTTGAGCCTGGCGTCTCGAATCCGTTTCACAAGCCTCCCTAAATTCTGAATCGGGTTCCCCGTCGCTTGATCACGAGGCATAGCCGAGATGTTAACCAAGTTCACGCCTAGCTGTTTTAAGAAGGTCATATCATCCTCGAGTGAACCCTCCGACGTCTCTCGTAAATTGACTGAGATTTCCATTTTACATGTCCTCTTACTCGTCTTTCAGATTTGTGAGATTTTGACCGACTTCTTTTCGATCGTTGCTTTCGAAGAAATGTAGGGTTATCTCTACTTAAGATTTGGGCTTGGGCTTGATTGGTGCTATCTCGTCGGTTTTATATGAACCTTAATGGAAATGTTTGGTTGGAGGGTGACTTCAAACGCCTCTTTTGCGAGGGAATGCGTGGGGTATGAGGAGTTTAAGACGGATCTTGCCCTCGAGGATGAGATTTTTGGCTTCCTCAAACGCGTCCTTTGCGTAGTCGCCTTACCCATATACAACCAAGTTTTAACACTCGATCTCCTCGGAATCGATTCCAATACTCTTGCTGAGTGGTCGCTAGCCCAGTTAGCAAGCTCTTTATATAAAAAACGTGAGACTGGATTCTTTCCCCATACTCACGCTATGCTACTGGCGTATCACTTTTTACTAGTATCGTTTTTTTCTTATATGGTTAAACCGATGTCTCTAAGGTAGTTCCTTGCCTTTCGTTCAGCCTTGATGTACTCGTCTGTGGGCTTTTGCTTGTACCAGTCATATGCTTTCAATCCTGCTGCCAAGAACGCATTCGGGTTTTTCCCGTAGATGTGCATTCTTTGGTCTTGGCGGACTGGTTGGATGGGGTGGTCATTGAGTTTTTCTTTGTTCATTTTTTCCGAGAGTTCGGCAAAGTCCTCCAACCCGATATTGGATTTGAGGGTTGCATCGGACGTCTCGATCACCCAGTTTGTATGGGTGGGCGGGTTCGTAGCACCCACTCTGAAATTGAGTCCTAGTATTGTACTCCTTATGGACGACAAAGCAACTCTTAACAGGTAGGGCTCCGACGTCATATCATAATAAATCCGGTTCCATCCCCAAATCCCTGTATAGTATATTTGGTTTGTATTACTGCGAAGAGCCTTTTGGACGGCAAAAGACCGCCACTGCATCCCCTCAATATTACGCGAAATCCTTTGAGTACGGACGGCTCCTGCTTTTCTTGGCATGAAATCGCCTCCTGCGGATGCACCCCCTATCCCTATGATGGTGTCTCGATACACCAGCCAATTGGCTAAACACCCGACCGTCGACTCGATCATGCGTCCTTCCACGCTTCCACCCCAGGGGCCTGCCCCAGATCCGCCGCTTAGACCGAAACATCCCAATTCGTTATAGACTAGGGCTGCTCCTATGAGGTCCTCCTCCACCATGAGGTCAGGAAGAATGGTGAAGAAGCCGCCATCACTCTTCCTCAATCCCCGTTCGGCATCAAGAGGAGCCAGCATGGAAAACGCGTCGGTCAATATGGGATAATAGGCTATGGCCAATCCACTTCGACCAGCCATCGCCAAACCTTCCCTAACCTTCGAAACCGCTCTCCTTGCCGCGTATGCCCGCGAGGCCATATTGTGGACTTCCCGCCCATCTATCCGGGCGTACATCCAGCCCTCGATCAAGTCCACTCTATCATGTCTGACTAGCTCCCGCACGACGATGGAGAGCGGTATCAGCTCATCCGACCACGGAACATGCCACGTTACATTGATGCCTGGTGGCTTGTTTTCCTCTATTTTCCTCTTCTTCCAGACTCTTTGGTCGCGGCCGTCGCCTATCTTGATCTCCAAAGGGTTTTCTCTTAATGCCTCTCTAACTTCATCTTCAGAGAACGTTATCGTCCTATGTGTATGCGTACAGTAAACCCCCATTTCGTCGAGGAGGTCGACAGCAGCTTGAAAAAGAGCGTCAACATACGCGTCATCCACATCATAGAACCGTTCTGGGCCTTCCTGTTTCAAGTCATGTCTCACGATGAGCTCTTGTAATTTTTTGAAGAGTGCAAGCCCCCACTCTTTGTCACTCATTTTTCGTCCGGAACGTGCTCTTTCAGCAACTTCTAACAGACTGATCATCTTCCTTCCCACCTCTAAATATGAGCCTTATTCATCTAATGGAGAGGTATACCCCTTAATTATTTTATTTAAAGCTAGCTAACCAAGAATATGTGTGGTGTCAGTATTCCAGTCGTTTATTGCGACAGCGATGGGTTCTAGCAGCTAGCTAGCTGTTTATGTCTGCTCTAACTAAAAACTCGCTCGTAATCAGTGGTTAGATCACTCGATATTTTGTCAAGCAGGCTTGAACAAAAAATAATATATCCCTTCCAAACCATGGTATTCGCGGTGATATTTTGACTAAACCAAAAGTTCTCATCAATCGTGCGTTGTATGAACGATACGATAAAATCGGTCAAATCTTAGGTCCCATTGCTGAAATAGTGTTTACCGACCGACAAAAGTATGAGGAACAGGTTGCTGACGCAGTAGGTATGATCGGTGGAAGAATTACGGAGGAGGTGCTTCAGATGGCTCCTAACCTCAAAATCGTTGCGAGATACGGCGTTGGCTACGATGATTGTGACGTAGAGGCCATGACGCGACATCAAGTGTATCTGAGTCATACTCCCGGCGTTCTTTCGGACGCGGTAGCAGATATGGCAATAGCTCTTCTATTAGCCGTTGACAGGCAATTAGTCAACTGTGATGCCTATGTAAGGTCAGGTTGGGCGGATAGGGCTCCGGGTCGTCCTTCCTTTGGCGTTGATTTACGAGGAAAAACTGTTGGCATCATCGGTTTGGGTAGAATCGGCTTCGAGATGGCGAAGAGGTGCGTGAAGGGCTTCGATATGAAGCTCATTTACTATGACCTCTATCCCAACAAGAGAGCTGAAGAGGAGCTGGGGGCTGAACGCAGGTCTTTGGAGGAAGTCATGAAGGAATCGGACTTCATCTCAATTCACGTCGCGTTAACTGCTCAGACCCGGGGAGTGATCGGTGAAAAGCAGCTTAAGCTGATGAAAAAGACGGCTTACATCATCAACACTTCTAGAGGTCCAGTCATAAACCAAGTAGACCTTACAAAGGTTCTGTCTGAAGGTGCTATTGCCGGAGCCGGCCTCGACGTCTTTGAGAAAGAGCCGATCCCGCTAGATGATCCTTTGCTGAAGCTTAAAAACGTCGTTTTAGCTCCTCACCAAGCCTCCGTGACGAATGAAGCTCGAGAGGGCATGGCGGTCTGCGATGCGGAGAACATAGCGGCTGTGCTGAAGGGTGAATTACCGCCGCCAAACGCCGTCCCCGAGCAA
>DAOVBJ010000040.1 GCA_030670615.1 Candidatus Bathyarchaeota archaeon
GCGTTGTATGAAGCTACCAGCGTCACATCATGGTCTTTCACGCCGTAATTGAGGAATACTTCACCTGAGGATAGAGCAGTCGTCGCTAGCTAACTCTTTGTGAGGAAGGCGTTGACGGAAAAATCTTTAAGATTGTTTTTGGGGATGGGATGTACGTGTCGGATGTCTCTCAGAAGGTGTTTTGCTATCTTTAGCTAGCTAGGACGACTTTATTGAGAGAATAAAGGAAAATGATTAACATGTTAAACCTTGTCCTCATTTACGAGCTAATTTCGTGGTACCATAGATTACTCTATCATCAGTTGACTGCACGCTCATAATCCTTATATGCTTTGGGGTGAAGACGAGGGAGGGTAATGGTATGCCGCAGTTAGTGGTTGTAGGGGCAACGTTGATGTGTTCCTTTGGTGTAATGCCTTCAAGTTTACAGGTCCTGCCGACGAACCGGGTTAATGCCATGAGTAAGCCCGTGGCGACTATAATGGATCATAAACCCATGGTGAATATCACCTCCTTTGGAATGTGTAGTAGTTTAGCAAATCCCCAGGTGGCAGCCGCGACATCCGCTGCAATGGGCGTGTTAACGCCCCAGCCGTGTATTCCTGTAACGTCCTCTCCTTGGACGCCTGGATCGCCAACTGTCACGATCGGTAATTGTCCCGCGCTAAATTCTACTTCAACGTGTATGTGTAATTGGGCGGGTGTCATCACCATATCGTTTCCAGGTCAAGTGACAATAAACGTAAAATAGTTACTACAAAGGATTTAACAAATCACCTTTACAAGTTCCCTAGTTTATTCAAAGATTCCTTAACTTTTCATTCATCAAAATGAAAATAAGAAAAGGTTAAATTGTGTATTCAAATAATATTTATCGAGGTCGAATAAAAAGTGGTAAGAGTAATACCTGGTGTAGAGATAAATGTAGTCAAGGAGATAATACCTCCTGCAGCTTATCCATCCGGTGTAGTAGCATTAATCGGAACAGCGGAGAAGGGTCCGGAATTATCGCCGGTCCACTTGAGTAGTTGGAGGGAGTTCGTTGACAACTTTGGGTCGAACCCGGAATTCACGCTGGCCCAAGATGCTAAAGGGTGCTTCCAAAATGGAGTCTTCGAAGTAGTAGCAACACGGATTGTGGGTCGGGGTGGGACGTGTGCTTCGGTAACGATTAAGGACGCTGGAAAGGCGGATACGGTTGAGCTGATGGCTAAGGGGATAGGCCAGGCGGGAAACAACATAAAGTTCAGTGTTGAGAAGGGCACAGCTGAAAACACGGTTAGGTTGCTGGTGAGCGACGGAGAGGTCTTTGAAGTATTTGATAACGTTCTACTGGATCCGAAGAGCGACAGATACCTGGTTAGTTACGTGGGTGCGAACTCATCCCTCATCACAGCCAAGGACTTGAAATCTAAGACGGAGTTCCCAAACAACAACCCGGCTGCCGTCAAAGAGACCTCCCTCAAGGGGGGTAAGAACCCGGGGCTTCCCTCGGTAGAGGGTTATGAAGCTGCTTTAGAGAGGCTGGAAGCAGAGCCTGAAGTGGACATAGTTTTCGCCTGCGATGTTTCTGATCCTAAGATCCACGCTCTTATAGAAGCTCATTGCAACAACATGAGCCGAGAAGCCCAAGGAAGAATCGGCATTGGAACCGTTGGAAAGGAAGAGGATATCAAGGATATTGTTAAGAGGACGGAAGTACTCAGTAGTGACCGGTTCGTCATAGTAGCTCCGTATGGCGTTGCTGGTGCGGTTGCGGGATTGATCAGCCAATTAAATTACTTTGAATCGCCTACGTTTAAGTCAATAAGTGGAATAGCTGAATTAGAAAAGTATTACACTCCATCACAGCTCAGACAGCTGTTGAACGCAGGAATCCTCCCCTTGAGAGCCCAACGGGGTAAAGGCATACACGTCGTAAAGGGCATTACAACGAGTAAGGAGCAGATCAGCGTCATGAGAACCACCGATCACGCTGTGAGAGTTGTCAAGGGAATCGGAGAAAGGTTCATAGGAACCCTTAACAACGAGTTAGGCCGAACCGCTCTGAAAGCGAAGATAACGGACCTAATGACCCGAATGGAGGAAGAAGGCGCCCTTGTTCCAAGTACCGATCTGACAGAACCAGCATTCATGGTAGATGTCTACAGTTCGCAGCTGGACTTCGCGCAAGGCATCGTTAGGATAGACCTAGCCATAAGACCGGTGAGAGCCATAGACTACATCTATGCGACAATAAACGTCCAAGCATAGGAGGAGTGAAACATGTCAGAATATGTAGTATCCGCTCAAGAGAGTAACGTAACCATTGAAGGGAATATAGTGGATGGACTCCAATCCCTTGAATACAAGGTCCAACGGGGACAAATCGACGTCACAGCCATTGGTCAAGAAACGTTTGTGGGCATGGCCGAATCTGGTCTACTAAAGGTTACTGGAAACCTCAGAGTACGGTCCCTATGCCCTACCCTCGACGCCCTATTACTAGAACCAGTACCAACCGCCTTCAGCATGGTCGCAACCCTCGTGAGAGCTGGCACCCAAATAAGGCAGATAGAATTTTCAGAGGTTTTCTTGGACGATAAAAGTTTCGAGATGGAGACCGGGGGCGTTGGAGTAACCGTCTACAACTTCACGGCTAAAACGGTTAGAGAGTCCTAGATGAACAGAATTCCTACGTGAACAAGATGGAAGTAAAAGTACGACGCAGAAAAAGGCTGAAGAAAGAGGATATCCTGAAGGGCAAGGAGAGACGGGAAGTCCTATACGTAGAAGACTACGATGCAGAGGTTGAGATCCGCCCGTTGACTGACGGAGAGCTCACAGAGATCTTCTCCCTCATCGGCAGCGTTCAACTCAGAGAGGACGGTACCCCCGACGTTAGTAATGTGGATGTGAACAAGAACTTTCAAGCCCTACGGCAAGCGGCATCCCTCGGCCTTGTCGATCCAACGCTGACCGTCGAAGAAGTTGCACAGATGAAGTTTGGGGTACCTGAGCTCATCGGAACAAAGGTCCTTGAGATAAGCGGAGTCACATCGAGCGAAGAAGCTAAAAAAAAAGGGTAGAAATAGAAGCCTTCACGAGTAGCCCGGAAGGGCTTGAACTTGCCACCTTATGCCTTGACTACGGATATCGACTCGCCGAAAAACCAGGGGATCTCACCCGAGATCAAATCAACTTTCTAGTCGCCGCGTTAGACCATAGGCTTAAACAGATGAGGATCAGACAACCCCTAGAGAAAGGGGTCACGAGGATCGTCTTTGAGTAAACCAAATGCAACAAGCAGCTCGTTTAAATCTTGTCCGAACTACACAGAGACAGTGTAAGGTTTATGAACAGACTGCGCGACGTCAACACCAAACTTGCGAAGATACGAAGAGCTTTCACCCAAAAGTATAGCTTGAGTCTTGACGCCGTTAACACAATGATGCTTAGACAGCCAATGCGAGCGTTTGTTATCCCAAGATTGATCAACGATCTCCACGTATTTTTACGTCCTCTTCTAGATTTTTTACGTTCAGAATTTGTCGAGACGGGACTCTGGGGTCTCGACCCCTACACTATGTCAATTCTATGGAGGCTCACCCCCTCGACAACGGCCATATCGAGGATTGGGAAGATAGTTGAAGCTTCCTTGAAATCAGGTCTCCTTACATACGGGAGAATCCCATTCACTTCATCAGTACCCTGGGTCACTTACCAAACAACTCCAGAATTTTTAGGAGCAACCATCGAAGAGATGAGCCGAATCTCAGACATGGGCACAAAGGTTCAGAAAACTGCGCCTAGTCTGAGGTTAAGAGTAGTTCCCCATGAGGGTGTACGTGCAGAATTTACTCGGGAAGCTTTTAAAGCTGTAAAGGAAGAGGAAGCTTTTGGTCCTGAGGCTCCAGAGGTACCATCGACGCAGTTGGAAACTGATACTCTTGCAGAACCCTTTGATAAACTAAGGACTCCGACTGTGTGGACTCCAACTCTTGCCTACGCACAAAGGTATTTAGTAGCTCGAGAGATGTTTGAGGTTTATAGTACGAGAATCCTGTTGCCTGTCTCAAAGGTTCTTGAAGCCTCCAGTTCTGCTAGAGTGTTTCCAATAACTGAAGTCGTGGAGGCTGTTCCATCAACGATTCCAGAAATTGTGAAGCGGAGGTATGAGATTGGACATGTTTCTACACGAAGGCTCAATGTAGAACAAGCAGTTTGGCCTATTCATGAGATTGGACAAGTGAAGGCTCATGGAACGACACTTCTCGCTACAATACTCCACATAATCAAAGTAATAGCGGAGGGTCTCGAAACACCAGGCTATAGTATGGCGATTCAAGTCGCTGGGAAGCCCGCAATCGAACCCCTACGATTGGAAACAAGCATAATCCAGAAGCACTTGGAACAAACATACATAGAAGCCTCTAGTTCTGTTGGAACGCTCCCTATGACAGAAGTCTTAGAAGCAGTCGCTTCACCCCAGCCCCTAGCTCAAGAGATGTTGACAACTTATGGTATCAGGGTCCTTGAGCCCGTCTCTAGGATGTATGAGGCGCCCAGCCTTGTGGGAAGGCTTCCCATCGTGGAAGTGATCGAAGAGGCTCGCTTTCCCCAACCAGATTTACCCATTCCCTCACAATTAACTGTAGAACTGGTGAAGGCGATGGGACATGTTTTCCCGATTTCGGAGTTGGTAAGTGGCCTTCGACCAATAACTGGAGGCGAAGCAAAGACTTACGAAATGGAATTTTCCCGCACAAAACCTCCTCCGTCAAAAATATTAGCCGAACAAACTGAGATCCATCACCTATTCAAACAGGAAGTGTGGACGCCTTCGATTCTAGAGTCTTCAAATGTTGCCAGCAGCTACCTTGGAAGGATATCTGGCATGTTATTGGGTGAGGAAATGACAAGGAGCCTTGCGGTTATCCAACCTTTAGTTAAGGAGGCGATAAAAACTGCTCGAACTGTTCCTAATACTTCTGAATTTATGAGCAGAACTTCTTGGTTGGAGACCCCCATCTCACCCTTGATTATGGAACTTGGCTTTGGTATTTCTGAAGCTAAACAATTGTATCCTGCCGTGGAAGCAATATCGAAGGTTAGTCAAACTTTAGACGTGTCCAGCATCGTTCCAAGGGAGGCCATTGCTTATCAGGCGGGTACAGAAGAGGCCATTGAGAGCATCATTAGCTTGTTACATGCTCCCGTGGAAAGGTATACTCTGGAGAGGATTCCTTTAGAGGCTCCTAGGACTTTTCCAACCGTAAAGCTGCATGAGATTATGTCCCTACTCTCTTCTGTTAGGGCGTCTACCAGAACTGAGAGGCCACCAAGGATGGAACGCGTTAAATCAATTGAACGACCGCGTTCGATCGAGGTCAAAGTTGATTCCCCTAGAAACGAGCGAGATTTGAGGGAGTTGAGAAGAATGATAGCTCGTATCCTGAGAGAAGAAGCTCGAAGGCATGGTGTGTTTTGATGAGTATAGAACTTGACGGAATAGCCCTTATCAAACATGTTCGTGATCCAGACACTGAAGCCACTAAGTTAGTCAATAGCGTCCACAACATAAATATCAGCGAGAAGCGGAGCATTGTCGAGCACCGGATCCCTGGCATGCAGGGCAGCGTCCTCCAAGATATGGGGAGGGAGCCTGTACGGATATCCTTTGAGGGGCTAGTCTTTGGTGAGGACGCTTTAAACTTCTTGGAGAGGGTTAGATCGAGGTACAAGGCTGGTCAGCCAGTGCCCTTTAGATCTGAAATATCGGGGGTGGCGGAGGTGACTCAGGTTTTAGTAGAGGAGTACCAGGTAGAGGAGGTGGGGGGAGTGATAAACACGTATACTTATTGGATCGTTTTACGGGAATACACTCCTCCACCTGAAGAGGAGGAGCCAGCTCCAAGCCAGGACGAGGAAGCTGTGGAGGCAGTGCAGCAACAAGCTGAGGACGACAAGGGATCAATAAACTACATAATCGGGAAGGTCGTGGACGCTGATGGGAACCCTCAAAGCGACGTAGACGTGAAGATCACCTTTGACGGGGGGGAATATATCGTCAAGACCGACGGAGAGGGGGTCTACAGAAAGGATGATCTGGATCCAGGAATATACGCCGTCACAGTCGATGCGTCAGGATACGAGGATGTCGAGGAAGAAGTGGAAATAGAGTCTCAAGGAGCTTAAGAAGGGGAATCAAAGAAATACAATTTTGTGAGATTAGTGGTTAGTTAGCTAACTAAATAGATATCGGGCTATAACCTCTATGAGAGAATGGCAAACGCCTTCAAACCTATTATTACATATGTAGCAACGGGATAAAAAAAGGAGCTTGTGGTTCTACCGCTAACAGAGGATACTGGTTAACATAGTTTTCCCACTTCTTTCCAAATCCATATTTTTATAAATTCAGGACACTATACATTATTTCAGAGTTTGGATGCTTAGGCCTACTTATAAGATACAGATCGGATCCGAAACCTTTGAGTCAGGCCTGCGAAGCCCCGTTATCAGCGTCAAGGTAAACCTCGACATGGACATACCAGCCGATAGCTTTGAGATCATATTTGGAGAAGGGAATAAAAGTTTCAAGATTGCAGAGGGAGACGACGTCTCAATCCAGCTAGGCTATGAGGGAAGCCTTGAGGACGTAATAACGGGGGTGGTGGACAATGTGGAACCCGGACTCGCTGAGATAAGAGTTACCGGACTTAATTATGTTGTGAAGCTTCTTGCACTAAGAGCGGATCAGCTTTATGAGAGTCAAAGTGCAGGGGGGATTGTCTCCGATCTTGCTAACAAAGCAGGTGTTAGCACCGGGGATATTTCGGATGGCCTCGGCTTCGCAATGTATGTCATTGATAATAATAAAAATGCGTATGAACACATTTGTGAGCTGGCTGAAAAGTGTGGCTTCGATGTCTACATGACTAATGAGAGCAAGTTGTTATTCAAGGAGTATGAGAGGGAGCAGCCCCATATTCTGGAATATGGAAAGGACGTCATTCAAGCTGATCTTCAGGAAGAAAAATCCAGTGTGGTGGGTGTCGTGGTCCAAGGAGAGAGTCCTTCAAGCTTCAAGGGAGCCGACACATCCCACTGGTTAACGAAGAGGCAGGTCGAGGGAATGGCTGGAAGCGGTGCCCGTCTCCTGATTCAGGACCCCACTGTGAGGGACAAGGACACCGCCGAGAAGGTAGCGAAGGCCCGTATGGATGCTCTTGCAAGGTTAGTGTCGGGAACTGTCAAGATCGTTGGAAAGACTGAGGTAAAACTGGGAGACACCATAGAGATTAGGGGCATGAAAAACTCGAAGATGAATGGCGAGTTTCAGGTTAGAAGTGTGGAACATTATCTCGGCAAGACCACGGGTTTTACAACCGTAATCGGTTGGAGAAAGTGAAGATGTCCAATATGTTTGAAGTAATTAGAAAGATCGTTGATCACGAGATACGTAAGATACATGTCACAGAGCTTGGCGTGGTAACGTCAATTTTTCCTCATTCCAGCAATAGTGACAAAGAAAATTACGAGTGTAACGTCAAGTTGAAATATCGCGACCTGGAGCTTCGAAAGGTTCCTGTGGCCACTCAACACATTGGTTTGGCTCACATTCCTAATGTGGGAGACCTCGTCCTTATAACCTTCGTGAATGGTAACGTGAATGCGCCTGTGATAATCGGGCGCCTC
>DAOVBJ010000168.1 GCA_030670615.1 Candidatus Bathyarchaeota archaeon
TAAAAGTTTTCGAGTAGGTTGAAGTTTGAAAAATTTAGTTGATTTAAGTTGGACTCGTTTGCTATGTATCTTCTTCTGCTTTGTTTTAACGCCTTTCCCTGTCGATACATTAAGTTGGGTATTTTTTCTAAGCCTTCACTAGAATTATGTTTACACCTATGCTTTACCAATTCGAGGAGGGGGATTTCAGCGTCGCCACGTATCACTGCGTCGACGCTGTCAAATCGAGTTAAAATTTCTTCAGCGAAAAAAGACGCCGTGAATCCTCCGAACACGACAAAGGCATTAGAAGATTGCTTAACAATCTCGGCAATTCTTATTACATCATAGGAGTGAACGTACCAATGTAAATCAATTCCCACGACGGATGGCTCATACTTTTTCAATAGATTCTCTATACTGAAATTATTGTCATACGATTCTTCAACTCCAGTATGGATTATTCTAGCGCCAAATCCTTCTTTATCGAGTAAATTCGCTAGAGCCGTGGTTCCAACCGGTAAAACTAGGTAGGCGAGTTGATCGACTCCTGTTGGCTGAGGCGGCTTTTTCAAGTGTGTTGTGGGATGGATGAATAAGCAATCGATTTTCATTAGAAATTAATTCACCCTTTTCTGAAGTAGTTTGATGGTGTGAACCTTTCTGAAGTCGTATTGCATTAAAAATGTTTTCATATATGACTGGTTGTCGGTTACATTGCCGATTTGTAATATTTTTAATCCTTTTTCCTTCATGGAGTGGGAGGCGTGAAGCAGGAGGGACGTATATAAATTTGTATCGTCTTCACTTAAGCCCCAGTCTATGATTTTCCCGTGTGTAAAGGAGTAATTCTCGAAGACGTATTTGAATAAAAGGGGCACGGGTAGGTTATACGCTTGGGATGGCTCGAATAAATTCAGAGTCCATCTGAAATAACCAACGAGTTCACCTTTACGAAACCAGCGAGTTCGCGTATAGGCAGCGGATACGATGTCTTTGGAGAGGGGGTTGAAAAATGTGAGGTAGGGATCTCTATGGGAGAGGGTGTACGCTTTTGCTGGATAATTTTCTGTTTTGTCGTTAAGCATATTAAACTCGGATGGTGTAAGACTTTTCGTTTTGAAAGGAGAAGATGCAGTGTGATCTTCTTGAGCTCTCTTCTCGATTTCGCTTACGCTTTGTTCGTAGCAATGGATTTTGCTTTCTTCCTGAAACCCATGTGATTGAAGGAGGGACAGATCATTCTTTTCTACTGATATCTTCTGTAAATCATAGGAAAAATGGGTTAAAGATGTGGGAAAAGCGACATACGAAGCGACTTCGTGAAATTCCATTTCAATAAATTTGCAACCACCGTATTTTGCGAGTTCATCAGCTTTTGTAAGTAAGAAATTGGTGAGGGGGGCGCTGTCAGATCTGTTTAGCCAGCAGGGATGGGTTAGGAACAGTACGAGTTCGTCTTTATCGTTAACGTAGAAAAAACATAAGCTGAAGATCTTATCAATTATTTTATTGTTCGAAGTTACTTCAGAGACTGTTAAGGGATAGACTCTTGGAAGAAGTCTTCCATGGTGATTAATGGCTCCTTGAATTGCTCCGACCAGAAAAGAGCCTAGGTTGGGTCCAGTGTAAACAAAGGGACTTTTCTCAAGTACTTCTAAGGGTAAACGAGTGTCTGCTTTATACGTCAATTTATTCTCCAAGATATACTGAGGTTACTATACAATTAACTTTTTGGGAATCTGAACTCAGCTACACTTAATACGGATTCGTATTAAACTAGCTAGCTAATAATAGACAAGAGCGTAGCAGTCGACCTAGCACATAGCTATGTAAGCTAGCTACTACGTATGTTCCTCGACAGCTCTGACCGCTATATTTTTTTAGTTAAGGATCTACTGCGTGGCATGAATATGAGTCTTTGTGGTCGATATACTTGTCTCAAGGAAGTTCGAATAAGTCATACACGAGGGGATGTATGGTCTGCGTTGAGAAGTAGATCCTCAAAAAGGGGGGAAGGATTGGGTAAGTCTTACAACTTACCAGGTTGATATCCTTGAGGGATGCGTGTGCTTATCCGCTCTGTTTCGTGGCTCGTGATCACTTCAACCATGGCGGGCTTTCCTGCGTTGACTGCTTTGATTCCCCGTTTTAACGCGGAAATTACATCGTCTGGATCTTCAACTCTCTCGGCATGCCAGCCTAATCCTTCAGCTACTGTGGCATAACTTATGATTGAACTCGGTGAAACGATGTTTAGTCCGATTCGTCCCAGACCTCCCTTCTCTTTTGAGCCATAGACCGCGTAACCAGAGTTATTGCTGACTACAGTCAAGATGGGTAGTTTTTCCCTCAGCGCAGTCTCCATCTCCATAGCATTATGACCCATCCCAGCGTCTCCAACCCAGTTCACAGAGAGCTTCTCGGGCCACATGAGCTTCGCAGCCATAGCAGATCCCCAGGAGAAGCCAAGATTTGTTGTGTGACCCCATCCCATGTAGCTTCTTGGAACCAAGGATTCCCAGATGGCCGTTAACTGCTCACGAGGATTACCGGCTTCATGGGTTATTACCAGATTCTTTCTGTCAAAGGTATCCATCATGTCCCAAACGACCCGATACGGATTGATGGGCTTGTCGTTTGAAGTGAGCTTAGGCAGCCACTTTTGCAACTGAAGTGCTTTTTCCTGTGCAATTTCCTTCTCAAGTTCTTCGTTTTTCCTGATACCGGCGCCGTTAGTCTGCTTTTTGATCTCCTCAATCAGTTGTCGGAGCACCAGTTTCGCGTCACCGATGACCGCGTGGTTTACCCTATGATAGAGGTTTACATCGTATTCGCCGATGTTGCATATGATGATGTTCTTTCCAGCTGGTACGGGTGGTCCGAACGCGCCAGACATACTCGTGCCAAGACCGAATACGAGGTCGGCTCGACCCAAGCACATCCACAGAGCTCTTCCCCTCATTCCCAGAGAGAGAGGATGATCCTCTGGAAACGCACTCTTGCCCTTCATACTCGTGATGACAGGTACGTGAACAAGGTTCACGAGCTCTTTAAGCTCTTCACATGCGTCTGCTTGAAGCACCCCATCGCCTACATAGAATACCGGTACCTTTGCGTTAAGGAGTGCTCGAACAGCGACCTCCACGTCGCGAGGGTTCGCCTGGTACTTCCAACCCGTAACAGGCTTGTAGCTGAAGTCGGAGTCTGGAATCTCTCCTGTCAAAGCATCCCGCATCATTTCAAGAAGAACTGGTGCTGGTCGTCCCGTCCTCAATCGCGTGTAGGCCATGCTCATGAGACTAGGGATGTTTTTGGCGCTGTTG
>DAOVBJ010000207.1 GCA_030670615.1 Candidatus Bathyarchaeota archaeon
GTGGTTTAGCAGATGCTGAGGAAAAGAGGAAGGCTTTCAGGAGCACCTTTTACTCGGTTTTAAGCGAGTCAGCTCAGAGGGAAGGCTGTAACTTTCTGGTTCAAGGAACCATCCTTCCTGACGTTCTTGAGACGGTTGGCGGGATTAAGACTCAGCACAACGTTCTCGAGCAAATGAAGATTGACACCCGGGAAGTGTATGGATTCACGGTTGTTGAGCCCTTGGTGTCCTTGTACAAGTATCAGGTCAGGGATGTCGCGAAAAGCCTCGGAATCTCCCTTGAAGCCTCTGAGAGACCCCCCTTTCCAGGACCCGGGTTATCTGTTAGGGTCATCGGACAGATAACTCCTGAAAAGCTCAGCGTTGAAAAGAATGCTACGGAGATCGTGGAAGAAAGCCTTGAAGGTTTGGGGTCGAAGCAGTATTTTCCAGCTATAATCGCTGATGTGAAGGAACGGTACTCAAAGGCTGTTGAGGTAGGTGATGCGCTCTCTCACGTCCTTAACGTGGAAAGAACTCAGATATCGGTTAGAACGCTTCAGGACAAGGCAACTGGAATCAGAAAAGGCCAGAGATTGTACGGTAGAATCGTCCTTGTCAAAGTCACGGATGTGGAAGGGAGATGTCTTACTCAATCAGTGGAACGATTTGACGCAATCCAAAGAAAGGTCGTTGAAATGGATGAAGACGTATCCCGAGTTCTGTATAGGTTAACCGATGACGAGAGAGGGGGCAACTGGGTTATTGCCGTCAGGGCTGTGGAGACTCGCGACTTCGTCACGGCGAGGGTCTCAAATCTTCCATGGAAAACCCTGCGGAGCGTGGAAGAAAAAATAATGGATACCTGCCCAAAAGTGTCATCGGTGTATTATGATATAACACCGAAGCCACCCAGCAGCATCGAATTCGAATAAAAAAAGAAGCTTGGCGACGGTTTTTTTTCCCACCCACAATTCCGCTTAAAATGAAGGGTGCTACGTTACTATGTCTCCAAGCACTCCTCTGTCCTTCGCTCTCTTCATCTCTAGGGCGATTCTGTCACCCATGCTCATGATGCTTCTATACCTCGCATTAGCGTATTGGGAGCCGACTCCCATGTGGACGTTGGTTCCACCGCCGTGTCTGAGAGCCACATCTTGGGTGTAGGGGATGTGCATGAAACCTGCCTTCCCCTCAGGGACATCGTATAACCCAAACTCTACGGCGGGACCTGGAATCGGTGCCCACGTTATGAGCGTTTGGAGGCACCAGGCACCAATGATACCCGGCGGCTCGTACTTCTTCGTTGCGAGGAGGAAGGCGTCAGCGAATTTGTGAACGTCCTTCAACAGCGATTCCCTGAGGCTCATGGCAAGGTGGCAGGTGACTTCGAAGGAAGGCACCTTTTTAAGTCTCTCTTGAACGTCGATAGGCATTCTCTTCACTCCATCCATAATCGTTTCCCGGCGTTCATCGATTGACAGGAACTCGTTTGCGAGGTGAACCCTTGCATCAGCGAGGTTTGTTTTGTAGATTTCGGCGAAGGCTTTATCCACGCTACCCCAGTCTTCGTTTGCGTTGAGGGGTGAGAAAAAGAAGTTGAAGTTGGCGTGGGGCCCTAGAACAATCTGTTCGACTCTAGCGGACTCCAGACATTCCTGATTCAGGTTTCCCGCTGCCATCTCTTTCTCCACCTTCTCTTCTAAATGCCCTGAATCAGCCGCAAAAATAAATTCTCGCTCAAGGCTTCTCACTGCATGCTTTGACTTCAAGAGGATGGGCTCATCAACATCTTCGTCAAACCGTATTCCGGTCTTCGTGATTCGAAACTTGTAGGAATTTGGGTACGGTATCCCGGCTTGCTCAGCAAACCAGTAGTAATCTCGCTCCACTTCTCCCCTGTTCTCAATCTTCAACAGGTTTCTCGATCCGACGATGGGCACTCCGAACTCTTCTTCGATGACACTACACTCTTCATCTCCGCCAACGTAGACTGCAAACGCCCTGTTCGGTATTTGAATGCACTCCAAATTGACCAAGTCATCTACGTACTTCACGATGTCAGAGTAGTTGTCAAGAATCACTATAGCGCTTTTCCAACTTCCCTTCTTCTTAATGTCTTTAGGATCATTCACGACGATTATTTCCTCTCTAATTGAGGCCGGTAGGTCCTCGATAACCCCGTTCGCTCCTTCAACCATCGCGTTTTGAAGATAAATCCTCGCCCTCGGCGGTGTCACATATATTATACTTCTTATACCGTATGTTAGCTGCCCCTGCCAAGCGTCTAACGCGGAGTGGGAGCCGAGGTTGAGGCCTATGGGTTCCTGATACGATTCGACGATCTCTTGCATTTCCTTCCTGTCTAAAACCATGTTATCGCACCTTTCTCCCCATATAATGTGAATATAAGCTTTAAAAACTTTAAGCGTCTCACAGGCGTGAAGACAATAAACTTGCTAAAAAAGGCGCGGAGAAAAAAAGGGTCTCTTTTTCTCCAAAGATCTGCGCACATGTAATGCGTATCTAGTTGACTGCTTAGTTACCGGTCACTGACCTCAATGGGTGGAACGGGGGGAACGAGGGGCTTCACCCACCTCATCTGCTTCACTATTGGTTCCTTCTGGATTTCAGACACTGTTATTATCGACTTGAGTTAAGACGGATTGTTGAGGCGATGCGTGCGAAGAGGTCTGGTGACGTGGTACAAGGGATCGCGGTTCGAACCCTTGAAACTGGTT
>DAOVBJ010000027.1 GCA_030670615.1 Candidatus Bathyarchaeota archaeon
AGCGTGATGAGGATGGAGGCGCATCCAAAGACGCGGGACACATAGGCGGTCTTTTTCCGCCCAAATCGTTCAGCGAGGCGACCGGCGACCATGGAGAAACAGACAGTGACCGCTGTCGAGACGGTCCCCCTCCAACCCAAGATGAACTCGTCGGCGCCCTTCACATCCACCATGTACAGGCCATTGAACGGCATCCGGATATGAGAGAACAAGGTTTGAGCGCTTTGTCGGAGAAGAAGCAGCTTCAGCCCCGGTACCTCGTGCAGCACACTGAAGAAGTGACTCAAGACGCTCGTTTCACGTCTTACGCGAGTAAAGTTAACCTCATGCAGCTGGGTCACGAGGAGTCCGAAGATGAGCAAGCCTACAGCAAACTGAACGAAGAAGAGAGGACGTATGCTGTCTGCGGAATCTAAGCCACCGAAATAATTGATGATGAGGGCACAAATCATAGGGCCAAAGATGCCAGCCAGAGACACTATCGTCCGATGGAACGATAGTCCTTTAAGCCGATCCTCATTCCGAAGAGAACCAATAAAAAGGATCTGCGACGCCGGGCCCATGACCCGCTGGGTGATGCTTTGCCACACGTTGATTAGAATGCAGATGGGCCAAGTTGTCGCGAGGAAACGCATCAACGCAGTAGGCAGCGACAACGCCCTACCTGCGACGTACAGCCGTTTCATCTTTTTGGTGCGGTCCGTCAACCAGCCGGAGGGAAGGGCGAGAAGCGCAACCACCGCGTGATTCACGCTGGTAATCAACCCCAGCTCAATCGTCGACGCCCCCAACCGGTCGATGAAGATGTTCCAGTACTGGCCGCCGCCAACACCCTCACCACCGCCTTGACCGATCAGTCTACCCAGAACATCCCGTGCCAGAACCACCTTGAAGTTCCTGGATTGCCTCTGCCAGAAACCTTTGAGATCACTGATCACTTTCAATAAAAAAACACCGTGTGAAGGATTGTAAATGATTGTGAGCGTAGTATATACTTAGCTACCTACGAGTTTGCGATGTGGAATATTAGTGTTTCTTCCAAGGAATACCAGCCGTCAGTCAATAGGAGGAAGAGGTCGTCGAAAATCGATGGCTTCGAAAGCAAAGGACGCGGACACTCTTGTCATAATAAAGATACAGTCGCTACTAAGACGATGTGTTCAGATCAGAGGAAAAGCCTGAATCCGTTACCTACTGTTGGAAAGAAGCGCATATCGTTTATGTATTGGGGGTTCAAAGAGGAATTAGATGACACCTCTCAGGTAATGTCTGGCTGTTATCGAGTTACATCTTTTTTTTATGACGGTTTTTTGACGAAGATCTCGCTGGTAAAACGCTTTAGCCACAAGTTCAGAGAGCGCAGGATCCCTTCTTCGGAGATCAATTCCAAAGGAGTTGATGCCCATTTTCTCCAGATCGTCGAGATAATCCAACAAGAAGAGGTCTGATGAATTAAGGATGTGAACGAAGCCAAATCGGTCTCGATAAACTGGGAATCGTTTTCGTTTCCGATCGATGAGGATGCCTTCGCCCAACAAAGGGTCTCGGGAGACCATTAACTCGATCCTCCCGAACACCATTACCTCTATTCGTCCAGCGTAATGGCGTGCGATCTCCTCAATATCGTCCTTTGAGAGCTCGACAGACAGCGTATACTGGAACAGGCTTGGAATCGTAAGGCTGTTAAAAAAATTCATGGCGTAATGTCCATAGAGTTTTCGACTCGAGTAGGCCTCAAATTGGTCTACGGAGCAGACCATCAAGCTCTCCACATCCGTTGGGGACATGTCGAAGGAGAACCGCGGGAGGATCAACACGCACTCTATTCCCGCCTGCTCACACATGGCGTACGCGTCTGGAAACCGGCTATTCCAGTCAAAATAGACCCTGTCCGCGTACGGGATCACGGCTTCCAGCGATTTGAGAGAGGACACGTAGAAGGATAAATCGCCCCTCGCCCCGTCTCGACGGATAGATGGGAAGGAGAATCGTCGTACCTTTGTTTTCCCGGAAGCGGGAGGCAAGGTCATCCCAGTAATCCGTTTTTGAATCGAATCGAAGTCGCGATCTTTCGTCTTGTATACCTGATATTCCCCTTTAGGAATCTTGAAGGGGGGACGTAAGATCTTAAACCCCTGTTCCCACTCAACCTTTTGGATTCCAAAGCCTCCGACCTTCTCATCTTGCCGGTATAACGTTATCCCGTCATTTGATCTGAGAGAATCTGCCTTGATCGCCATGGTCTTTCCGTCGAAATCAATGGTTCCAAGCAGTCGTCCACGCGAGCCAGCGTAGGCTCTATGCATGACGTCGTCGTCAGCGAGGTAGCCTCTGCTGAAGCCGCGATTGAATACAACCTCCAGCAGCTCCTTTTCGCGTGGAGTAATAAGAGGCGATCTATCGTCTTCGGCTCGTCGGATCGCATTGGAGTAAATCTTTGAAGTGAGGTAAACGTAGAGGGGGCTTCGCATCCGCCCCTCAATTTTTAACCCGTTAACACCTAGCCGAAGAAGGTCGGGGATTGCCTCGATTCCGAAAAGATCGGCTGTGCTTAGCAAGTAACCCTTATCCCTTCCAAGGGTGTATCGCTTTCTGCAGGGTTGGGCGCAGAGTCCCCGGTTTCCACTTCGTCCGCCCACGGCGCTGGAAAAAAGGCATTGACCAGAAAACGAGTAGCAGAGGGCTCCATGGATAAAGACTTCAAGCTCCAGACTGGTGTCCTCCCTGATTTTTTTAAGCTCCTTAAGACGAAGCTCGCGGGCCAAGATCACCCTTCTAATACCGTTCTTCTCCGCCCAGACAACGCCTTCAGGGGAATGGATGTTCATCTGAGTAGACGCGTGAACCGAAAGAGAAAAAGTGTCCTGAATCAATTGTAGTAAACCCCGATCCTGAAGGATCACGGCATCGACGGCAATTGATTCCAGATAACCCAGATACGAAAAGACCGATGGAACCTCCTCTTCCTTTATCAGCGTGTTTACGGTAACGTAGACCTTGACTCCCCGTTTATGCGCTGCTCTCACTGCCGTATTGAGTTCTTGATCTGTGAAGTTCGCGGCTTGACGCCTGGCCCCAAATGATTTGCCGCCAATATAGATGGCGTCTGCTCCCCCAATAAGTGCAGCCTTAAATGCCGCCATAGATCCTGCAGGAGCCAGTAATTCCATGATCTAACAATCCTTCAGACCACATATATAAGATGTGGAAATAAGCATAAGTGCTAGATTTACGCAATAAACTAGATGTAAACTAGCTAGCTAGTGAACTGAAGTCTCACTAGTTTAAAAAACGGGAAGCTCAACTTAACGTTTAATGTCTAAGTCTGTAGAAGACCGTGTGCCATTTCTTATAGAGTAGAAAGCCAAGAGGAAGCAACAAAAGCAGTATAAGAAGCCAGTTATGTGATAGCAAGAGGGAAAGCTTATCTATCGAAATTACTTCTCCTCCAACAGATACTCTTCCACTTTCAGTTGGCCCGGATTTAATCGTCAATGCATCCACATGTTTTTTCATTAGCATGTCACCTCTATGCCAGAAACTAAAACGAGTCATAATATATAAAAATAGAGGGTGCTGTTAGAGAACTAGTTCACAGCTAGCTTCATCGCACGTTAAAGATAGCCGAAGAGTAAGGCGTATCTATAATTTTTCCTTGGATTACAATTCTCCTCGAATAAACAGGTGCGGGTGGCGACTTTCAGATCTGTCCTCTTCGAAAGGGTTTCGCCCCCTGGAACTCAACTACACGTTTAGAGTTCTTTACTGAAGACGCCTTTGGGGAGATAGATAGAGCTCTTCATCCTCTTACATGTCTTATTCAGGGTCTTGCACACGATGGATATAGACATAAGAAAATCGGTTACGATAGAGAACTTATGCTCAAGCCCAAACACCTCAAGCGTCTTAAAGGGCTATACATCATACTTATGACCCGCGTCAGTCGACGCCTCTAACTCTTCGATGTAAAATCTTTCAAGTCGAACTGGATCTGTATGTTTGATGGTAAATTATGATGAGGTTGATTCGAGACAGTAATTGAATGGGTTACAGCTTCACGTAGCTAGCTTGTTGGTCTCCTATGACGTCAACGGACGGACACGTCTATCTTAACGTTGAGGGCTTGAGCTAAGCACGTTAAATCCTCGTCGCTCATCCACTCCGTCTGGAGGTATTCAAGGATTCGGTCATCACAGAAGCCCAGGTTCCGTGCTTCCTCCACGGTATAGCGGTAGGCTTCCACCTCGGTTGGGCGTTCAACGTAACTGTAATGCTGGTCGAAGAGCTCCTTTCCCTCCAAGAACTGCTTCACATGGACCAGCTCGTGAATGATGTCCAGATAGATGTCGAGTATGTCCCCATTATTCAGGTACTGTGCGCTGATGATGATGTGGCCGTCGTTGTTGCTGACGCCCATATACCCCCGACGCCCACTGAACTCAACCCGAAGGTTACGGAGCACCTCCTCGGTTTGTTCGCCAAAGAGTCTTCGGACAATCTCGACCTGCTCAAAGTCTTGGAAGTACTCGATGAATCGGTGAGTTGACGCGTGGGCGTTTCGGGAGATCTTCACTCCCAAGAAGGAGTCCATGTGGGTTAACTCCGTGCAGCCTCTGTCCAGATAGAACAAACAGTATTACAGATGCTCATTTCAAGTAATCAGCCTGCGAGAAACGTGCTTAAACGTCGGGAGAGAAGACTAGAGCGGCGAGGACGCAGCCATAGTTGTCCATGGGAACCCTCAAAGTCTCATACGCGTAATGGATCTCGTTGAGATCGATCTCCCGAATCTTTGCCATCTCCTTAATCTTCCATTCAGCGATCTCTAACAAGGCATCCTTTTCCATGTAGCCGTGGGTCTCCGCGACTATCCCGCACTTCCCTTTCTTCTCCCAGCTCCAAGCGATGGCAGCACCGATATTCTGTCCTTCCATGCCATTCATCCTCGCGATCACCGCGTAGGTTATGGCTCCGACGGTAATATTAATCCGTGTTCTCTCGAGGCAGCCTTTAGGTAGAATCGATGTGACCTCAACGAGGTTACAATGGGCGATCCCAGCGTTTTTAAGCGCCTGATCAAAGGCGTTTAACTCGGATATAGGGCTGAACGCGTTTCCACTTGTGACAAAGAATTCCTTAGGCACCATCTTTTCTCAGCTTTCGTATCAGATATAAACGCGGAATATTAATCTTTTCATACTCACCCAAGCCTTCGACCGGTTAAGGATCAAGTACCTGTTGGGCTTAGCGTAACCGCGTATTCAGTTGATCGCTTAAAGCGTGGTCATAATCTTCCGATTTCTTCGAGGGAAGGGTCAGCGTTTGAACATGCAGGTTAAATTTTGGCTTGGCGAACCACTTCTCCTTAAAGCGTCTAACGCCGTCGCTGCCACAAGTTGGGCCTACATCCACCCATTTACAGCCCCTCTTCCGTGCAAACTTCAAGTTTTCGTACATCAGAAAGTCAGACACCAGTTGGCGATCCAGATATATGCCCAAGGGCACAACCATTATGTTGTTGTCGTCGACGAAGTCCACGACGTCAAAACCGACTAATTGGTCGTCTTGATAGGCTTCGATCATCAACCCATGATCATGTTCCCTAAAGAAACGATCTAAAGAGAGCAGTTCCTCATAATCCCACACGTCGAGGGCGTGACGAGCCATATGCCGCGAGAGAATATAGGTGTGTTGTGAAGTGAAGTCTCGAGTCCGTCGTGTGTGATACCCCAACGCCTCAACCTGCTTCAAACGATTACGGAGATTCTTGTACGCGTGTCCCTTCAAATTGAAGTCAAATTGTTCGACATCGATGTGGAAATCCCAGTCAACATACCGCGTTCGCACCTGAGGCAGGCCGTGAAACGCCGTGGGTGACACAATGTTTAGCCTCGTAATGGGCAGGTTCATCAAGTCGCGCACGCATTGGAAGCCCTGGGCTCTACGGTCTTCCAAGCCAAACAAGACGACATCGGCTTCCCCAAAGGGGTTCAGGTACACGGGAAAGTTGTTGTCGTAAAGAGCTGTTTGGTTCGAGACCATCGAGTAGAGGCAGAGAAGATGCTCACACATGTACCCTCTCCTCTGCAGGTCTTCTTTCTCACGCGTGTCTAGTATCCGAAGCATTCACAGAACCACATCAAGCAGATGACATATGTTACTTGCATACGGTCGGATATCCCTTATGAAGTTTATTCAGACCAGCCTGTCCTGTCAAAGCCAGATGCGGAGCTGAAGACTCGAGTCTGACAAGACCAGAAAGTGAGGAAGGTTAAAAGACCCTTCGTTGGCTTGAAAAGGGACGTTTGATGATTCAGGATTTCAGCTACACATATAACGGTTGATTTATTACAATGGAGCGCGGTCATAAAACGAAGAATACCCTGTACCCGGGAGGCGTGGTCTACGAAAAGCCATTATTTAAAAGAACCGATTAGACCGTTGGATTTAGAAAAGATACAGAGCGTTTCAGAATTACTGCGAGCCTTCAATTGGACATCCTTTCAATCCCGCACCCTGGCGAAGTGCGCCGACATCCTTGTCACCATGTTAGAGGATCCGGAGAGACCGACCATTTTTCTAGGCTTTGCTGGTGCCATGGTGCCCGCGGGCATGAAGGGTGTACTCTCGACAATGGTGAAGAGAGAGATGGTTGACGTCATCGTCAGCACAGGAGCGAACATGTATCATGACCTGGTAGAGGCGTTGGGCGAGCATCACTACCTTGGCTCACCGGACGTAGATGACCAGCTCCTCCAGAAAGAAGACATCGATCGGATCTATGACACTTTTGCTGATGAATCGAAGTTTCGGATGGTGGACAATATGGTAATGCGACGGGCAGATGAGCTCGCAGAACAGAGGGGGGGTGCCATCTCATCCCGCTTCTTCCTCCACCTACTAGGAGAATTCATCGACGGGAAGAGCCCGCATAAAGACAAAGAAAACTCCATTATATGGAACGCTTGGAGGAACGGCGTTCCCATCTTCGTACCGGCCTTAAATGACAGCTCGTTGGGACTCGCGTTAACTCAGCACTACGTCAAATTTGTGGAGGCAGGGAAGAGCCCCCTCGTCATCGACGAGATTAAGGACAACTACGAGATACTCCAGATCAAGAGAGCGGCGTCGAAGACCGGCGTGATATATGTGGGGGGCGGGGTCCCGAAGAACTATATCCAACAGACGGCCTACCTCCAAGACATGTTCGGCATCCCCGACGCAGGGCACGACTACGGTTTTCAGATAACCACCGACAGTCCGCAGTGGGGAGGTCTGTCAGGATGCACCTTCAAGGAGGGTCTCAGCTGGGGAAAGGAAAAGTCTGAGGGACAGTACGCTACATGTCATTGCGATGCCACTATTGCCCTGCCCCTGATTGTGAAAGCCGCACTTGAACGATGTACAACGTTAAACCAGAGAGGAAGATTACAGCTGACGTTTTAGCCCACGTAATCGAGGGCTCAGCTGTCGTAAACGATTCAAACCACAACGTGTGAGTCTGCTTAACAAATGTTTCATGTACAAAAGATGTCTGTGGAGGACTTCACATTCGCGGTTCGCTTGACCAACACGATGAACTGGAATCTGGTAGAGGAAGACTTCCAGTTTATGAAGGACTTGGAGCCGAAAGGATGCTTCATAATACGGGACGAGTCAGAGAGAATAGGAGTAGCTACGATTATAAGCTTTGGTAAAGTAGGATGGCTTGGTAACGTGATTGTCCGCGAAGAGTTTCGGAGGAGAGGAGCTGGATCCCTCCTAGTCAAGCACGCTCTTGAATACTTAACCAAGCAAGATGTCGAAACCATAGGATTGTACGCGTACCAGAATAAAATCCAGTTTTACCAGAGACTTGGATTCGAATATGACTCGAACTTCGTAGTGTTAACTGGAAAACCCGAGTCATCTTCAGAACAGGTTCACCAAAGAGAAGCAACGAAAAACGATGAACGGGAGATCATTGATCTGGATCACCTCTGTTTTGGCGCGTCACGTCGTAAGTTATTGGCGCCCATTCTCGACGAGTCAAGTAACGTGTGTTACGTATCTGGGGAGAAAGGGTCAATTCGAGGCTTCGTAGTGGCGAAAGCGTATCTGGGAATGGCGGAAGTAGGACCACTGGTGTGTCAGCGAGGATGCCCCGACATCGCCGTCGACCTGTTGAAGGCAGTACTCAACCGTGTGGGGGGCCTCGAAGTCATAACCTGCGTCCCTGAAAAGGAGTCAACAATATGTAGTACGCTAATGAGGCGGGGGTTCAACGAGGCTTTTCGCGTAGCGAGAATGTTTTATGGAGCCCCCCGACCCAACGACTGCATATACATGGCAGAATCTTTGGAAAGAGGCTGATGCTATTTGTCCTCGGATGTGGGTAGACAAATCGTTGACGACTTCCTCACGAAGTCGATATCATGTGTCACGGCATTAGTGAGAGGGCTTCACAGCTTCCGAGGAGACCCTGAAAGAAGGATTCACCTCTTCTACATCGAGAACAATCGGGTGAAGGACATGTCACTGGGCGGTGAACACTTCTTCATACGGTCGTCGGTTGAGTACTCAAACCCACAGCTGACAGTCGAGGAGGTTCAGGGGATCATCGTAGCCCGGCTGCTGGAAGTCTGTGGAAACTACCTTACGTCTCAAGGACTCCGCGAAGTGGACCGGAGGGACGTTGACGAGATTTGCGAAAGGCTGAGTAAACCGCCTTTAGGGAGAATCGTATCATTCCTTTTAAACACAGACGACGTGGAGCCCGACAGATACTCGATGAATCCCTTAAAGAAGTCGATTCTGGAAAGTGGGCAAAGCGCCTTTCCATCGGCAACGGTTACGACTGGGAC
>DAOVBJ010000155.1 GCA_030670615.1 Candidatus Bathyarchaeota archaeon
GTCATGCAGCTCGTAATCCAACTCATTCGAAGCTAGCTAGCTAATGCTGTTAACCAGCTTGAAACATAGGTTCGTGAGAGTAATTTTCGTGTGGGGCTCCTTCTTGTTCAATCGACGAAGTAGATAAATAACTCCCATCGACTACCTATAGATGAGGTATACATTGTGAGTTCTGTGAACGTGACGTGGTTGGGACATGCCAGCTTCATGGTTAACGCAGGGGAAAAAATCATTTATCTCGACCCGTACGCGGGAGAGTACACGGAGAAGGCCCATATCATCGTGATCAGTCACTCCCACTCGGATCACTGTGACTCCTCCAAGATCCAAGCGATTCGTCAGCGTGACACCACCATTGTTGCGCCATCGGACTGTCTCTCAATGATCGGGGGATCGGTGAAGAGCCTGAAGCCGGGGGAGAAAACTGTTGTAGACGGCGTCGTCGTGGAGGCGGTTCCCGCCTACAACCATAAGCGGTTTCGGTCCCCAGGGGTTCCCTATCATCCGAAAGCCCTTGGCGTAGGCTACTTACTGACGGCTGAAGACAAGACCATCTACCATGCAGGAGACACGGACTTCATCGAGGAAATGAACGCGTTGAAGTCGAAGAACATCGATCTGGCGTTGCTTCCCAGCGGAGGCACCTACACCATGGACAATCCGGACGCCGTCGAAGCCGCCCTTGCAATCAACCCCAAAAACGTCGTTCCCATGCACCGTTGGGACACCAGCCCCGAGGACTTCAAGCGAGCGGTGGAGGCTCGATCGCACATCACGGTCCTTCTATTGAAGCCAGGAGAGCAATTCACGCTCCAATAATGTCAACGACGAGTCCTCCTCAATTCTGTACAACGCTTCGCGTTGGTGTCACACGCCCTCTATGTTGACGATCCTCAGTTTACGCCTCAGCTTTATCATGTTTCTGATTCAACCACTTCGTTGCAGCTCGAATGATGGTGGTCTGTGTCACTAAACCGATCAGCTTGTAGTCTGCGTCAACGATCGGTATGCGTTGGATGCCTGTTCGAAGCATCGTTTCAGCGATTACGCTTATGGGGGTGTCCCTGGTTTCCGTTATGAGACTGGCCGTCATCAAGTCTTCGACGAGGAGGGCAGAAGCCTCATTCCCGGCTAAGTCAATGTCGCGGAGCGTGATTATCCCTAGTAACGTCTTCTCCTTGTCTATTATGGGCAGGGCTCCAACGCCGTGTCGAAGCATGCGGAGGCGGGCTAGGGCGATCCTGTTGTCTGGGTGGATGGTGTAGACGTCTCGGATCATCACGTCCTTGGCTAATATCGTATCCAAGTCTTCCACCGTACTTTATTCCTTCCTTGGACGCTAAATAAAGTCTTCGACGATGAATGGGGTTAACGGATGCGGATTGAGCTGCACCCTCTCTGACTTCCTCATTGTGACCTACACATGGATCACATCTACGTGTGTCGGCGTTATATACATTAGCTTCGGATGGGGCATTCAACGCATAAACCCTTCTTGTCGTATTCATGATTCAGCTGCACCTAAAAGGCTTCGCAGGGAAGTTCCTTTTACTCCCTGCGCTAACCGACTATAACAGTCGTGCCAGAGGAGTTGAACCCCATCTACTTCCCCATTTCACGAAGCTCTCTGACAACGATGTTTATGCCTCCGAGTCCTCCACCCTTGACGATGTCCCACCATCTGCCTGACCAAAGTCTCAACAAGTGACCGAGGCACCTCCTCTTTCGTGATGGTTCCGAAAAACGTGGAGCACTGAATAGTCTTTGGAGCGATTCGCGTAATTTTGAAGGCTGTGCGTCCTTCGCGAGTGCTGTAGTAAGCTTTATACAGCGTACCCTTCTTGGGGGGTCCCCCCTCATTTCGTCTTTTCAACTCACCAAGGAATAAACTAAAATACGTTCTATTCCCCTTGTATATGCCTAATGGAGTGGTTGAAGTGAGCAAAGTTGAAAAGGAAGCCGCTGGGAAAAGCCGGATAGGCTTGATCGTGGCGGGCGCACTGATTGTAGCCCTCGTCGTTTCAAATGTCTGGGTGTATACAACTTTACAGACTCAAGTAGCCGACCTTCAAGGCCAGGTCTCCTCGTTGAATGCAGCATACTTGGACTACGTGGCGTCTCACAGCTTCACGGATTCTGAGTATGAGGGCCTGAACTCGACATACAACGATTACGTCGACACTCACGGTCACAGCGACTTGGAGTATGAGGCTCTGGAAGATGAGCGAGACGCGTTCAAAGCGTCAAAATTGAACCTGCTAAACCTTCAATCGTCCGATGAGTGGTCCTTTGATGCGCCGTACCTCCACTTTTACGGTGAAGTGTGGAACGTTGGTGCCGACGGGGCATACGATTGTCGAATCCACGTCACGGCCTATCAAGGTATGGTAAAAGCGATTGACTCTTGGATTGGGTTGGGCACGATACCTGGCGAAAATAAGAAGAGCCTCGATGTAGACATCGACTATGAAGGCACGCCTCTCACAGCGTGGAATGTTTCGGCTGAATGGGTGGACGAAAGCTTTCACTGATGGTCAAGATTGGTACACTGACCATGAACGATAACGGACCTTGATGTGGTGCCCCCTCTTTATTTATAATATTTCCCCATCACATATTTGAGACGTACCTATCGATGGAGTGCACATCCGTTTCCGATGAGAAACATCGTAAAGTCTTAGCCTTGCAGCGTAACTACCGATCAGATGCAACACTCGAAACACCCCTCAATCCTTCTCACAGGGCCTGCTTCTGAAACCTTCCGTCTCCTTATTACAGCTTGAGTGAATGAAACCAGGTTTTCCCCGTATGTCTTCACTATTTTGTCTGGTGTTAACTCGCTTTTTCACATACACATAAATAGCGAATGGGGAGAGCCGCTAACTATCCAAGCCGTTTAGTTCTTTCACGCTTTCGAGAGGGCCTGTCTAACAACGGAAACGTTTGAGCTAGCTCTGTGGGGTGAGAGACGGATGGGCGTGCGGAATGGTCATATGTAAAAAGCGGCTTCACACGGTCAAAACCGTGTTTAAGACCTTGAAACGTACAGAGATAGTCCTTGACGGTGAACTTTATAACATAGTTGTCCGATGGAATAGGTGTGGTGGAACGTGACTGAAGGAAAGGGTTATTGCGCAAGAAGGCAGGAACGCATGAGCGCAAAGAAGTTAGCTGAGCTCATTGAGAACCGGGATAAAATAGTCCTGATTCCCGACATCAAAGATGCCAAGACGTAGCGTGCAAAGTCCACCGCCCCGTCGACATGGGTCTTCAGGGGCTTCTCATCTCCCTCTTGACCGCGTCCAATTCTCCTTTTTAGCTAGCACATACTCATGCACTGAGTTTAACCGTTAGAATGCCTCTGCTTCGTACACGATCTCTCCGTCAAAGACGGTCATATCAACGCGTACGTCTACGATGGCCTCTTCGGAAACCTCGAAGACGTTGCGCGATAAGACAAC
>DAOVBJ010000139.1 GCA_030670615.1 Candidatus Bathyarchaeota archaeon
AAGACGTGTTCAGGATGGTTTATGATTCCCTTAAGGCAGGTGGAGCAGGTGTATCCATCGGTAGAAACGTGTTTCAACACAAGAATCCAACGGCGATGGCTAAGGCGTTATCGTCGATCGTCCACGAAGACGCCACCGTAAAAGAGGCTCTCACTATTCTTGAGGAAGAGTAGATGCGCGCTCTTTGGATCGACATTGAGGCCTCGACACCCAAAGATCTTAAAGAGAGCCTTCTGAAGGCTTCTAAAGACCTGTGCGACGCAGTTGTCGTAGATACGAGCGATGTTGACTTAGCCAAGTCCCATGGGGTTCAAGTGGCTTCCCTTGAAGGCGGGGACATCCAAGTGCTTACTGGAGCGGAGATGGATCTGATTGAGGCTTTAAAAAGCGAGGGAAAACGGCTCTGCCTCAAAATCACAATTACCAGCCGGTCTGACGAGGATAGGGTGGTTGAAGCGGTGGAACGGGGAACCGACTACCTCCTTATCAACTGTCCGGATTGGAAGATTATCCCTCTCGAGAATCTGATTGCGAAGACCCATGGAAAGGCTATTGTTTTAGCTGAAGTTGCTTCCTTGGATGAGGCACGGGTTGCCTTGGAAACCCTTGAACTAGGCGTTGATGGAGTGGTTCTTAAACCGTTGAACGTGGCTGACGTGGAAGTCGCTTCAAGCCTAGTCAAGAACGTGAAAACCCGCACCGACGAGATAGCTACCTCCCAAAAAATCGATGTATCTCCAGCGAAAATCCTCTCCTGTAAACCCTTGAGTATGGGTTTGAGGGTATGTATCGACACATGCGACATCATGCTTCCAGGAGAGGGGATGCTGGTCGGATGCCAATCCTCCACACTTTTCCTCATTCAAGGCGAAGTTGAAGAGAGCAACTACATTGAGCCCAGGCCCTTCCGCGTCAACGCTGGCCCCATCTCCTTATACGTCCTCACCCCTGAGAACAAGACGCGATACCTCTCAGAGTTACGAGCGGGAGACGAGGTAGTAATCGTGGACAGGGAGGGAAACCAGCGGACTACCATCGTAGGACGTGTAAAAATCGAGAGACGGCCTCTCACCCTTGTGAAGGCGGAGATTGACGGCAGAGCCGTCAGTACCATTGCACAAAACGCTGAAACCATCCGCTTTATGACGCAGGACGCTTCAAAATCCGTTGCCGACTTGGAGGCGGGAGACGAAGTATTGGTCCACTCCACAGTGGGTGGCAGGCACTTCGGCGTCTTCGTCGAGGAAGAATGGGTCCTAGAGCGATGACTTCGAAGATATGTGCCTCTGTGACTGCCCGGACAACTGACAAAATAGTGGATATGGTTCTGAAAAGCGAGAAACAGGGCGCCGACCTGATCGAGGTGCGACTGGATTTCCTCCAAGAAGACCCCGACTTCACACGTATCAGGAAGTTAACATCCCTCCCCTTGATAGCCACCAATCGATCAAAGCGTGAAGGTGGCCAGTTTAACGGTACTGAAGAAACGAGAATACGTTACCTCTTCGCCGCTGCATCCGAGGGATTCGAGTACGTTGACATTGAAATGGCAACGCCGATGATTGGAACGTTAGCCGTGAAATTAAAGGACGAGTCCACGGTAAAGCTGATACTTTCCCACCACGACTTCCAGACGACACCTAGCCTGGACGGACTCAACCACATCTTCAAAGAAGAGCTAGTTGCGGGAGCGGACGTTTGCAAAATCGTTCCTACCGCAAATACTGCTGAAGACAATTTAACCTGTCTTCGCTTCACCAGCCACGCCTCAAAAATAAACGACGTCATATGCTTCTGCATGGGAAAACAGGGCATACCCTCCCGGCTCTTCTCCCCCTTGTTGGGCGGATTCATGACATATGCCTCTGTGGAACGGGGGAAGGAAGCGGCTTCAGGCCAGCTGACCATTGAGGAAACCAGACGATTCTATGAGTTGTTAGCTTGACAATCATCACCAGCGCAACCAAGCTCTGTGCGTTAATAGGTGACCCTGTAGAGCAATCCCTCAGCCCCGTCATGCACAACGCAGCATTCCAGCTCTTAGGCCTCAACTACGTGTACCTGTGTCTGCGTGTTCGATCTGTTGGGTTAAGGCGTGCAATTGAAGGAGTGAAAAGCCTCGGCCTTCTCGGATTCAATGTCACCATTCCCCACAAGGTTGCCGTTATGACGTATCTCGATGAGATTGACCCCTTGGCAAAGGACATTGGAGCCGTCAACACAGTCGTCAACAGGGGTGGACGACTTGTCGGATACAACACTGACGGCTTAGGGGGTCTCAGAGCCTTTGAAGAAGCGGGCGTGACGCTAACGGGGAAAAAGGTGGTGCTGCTGGGTGCTGGTGGAGCCGCTCGCGCCCTCTCCTTTTCTATAGCACCCCTCACCGATCTTTTAGTCATACTGAATAGAACAGAGGCGAAGGCCGTAGCCTTGGCATCGAAACTCCGAAGGAGGTTAGACAAGAAGATTTTGAGTGGATCCTTAACTCGGGACGTCCTCTTAACGGAAATGGCGGACGCTGACGTGCTGATCAACTCGACTTCGGTGGGAATGCATCCAAAGCGTGAAGAATGCGTGGTTGACGAAGACCTACTGCACTCGAGGATGACGGTGTTTGACGCTGTATACAATCCCATTGAAACGCGATTGCTTCGGGAAGCGAAAAGCGTAGGCGCAAAGACTGTGGGTGGACTGAGCATGCTTGTTCATCAGGGAGCCCTGGCCTTCAAGATCTGGACTGGAGTAACGCCTCCTATAGACGTCATGTCTCGTGCCGTGGAGGCGGCTGTGGAGGGATAACACGGATTGGTTGGGTTTGGAGAGGCCATTGCTCATGGTGCCGCAACCATCGTAAACGCCATCTCCATAGGAAGGGGTGCTGCCTTCGGAGTGGACTTATGGACCAAGGCCCGCGTTCAATTAACTCGGATCCCCAGACAGATCCAGGGAAAGATCCTTTCCGACCCCAATGAAGACCCTGCCCTGCTTCGGGAGACCGTATCGACTGTGCTGAGGCACTTTCGCGTGGAAGGCAAGTTTGGCGCTTTGGCTGAAACTGAGTCCAACATCCCCATTGCGAAGGGCTTGAAAAGCAGTAGCGTCGCCTCCAATGCCTTGGTCTTGGCCACCGTGGGGGCTCTGGGAAGACGAGTCGACGACTTCACTGCGATAAACCTAGGGGTTGATGCTTCTATCGAGGCCAAGGCCACGATAACCGGGGCCTTCGACGACGCCTGCGCCTCGTTCTTCGGAAACATAGTTGTAACCGACAACACTGCTAGAAAGGTTCTACACTTCGCCAAAATCGAGGAAGACTTAAAGGTTCTCCTCTATGTCCCAAAGGCCAAATCCTACACCTTCACGTCCGACGTGGCCAGAATGAAACTCATCGCGCCCCAAGTTGACGTGGCTTTCACTGAGGCCTTGAGGGGAAACTATTGGACGGCGTTGACCTTAAATGGTCTACTCTACTCCGCCGCCTTAAATCTTGACCCAAAACCCTCCATAGACGCGTTGGAGGCTGGGGCCGTGGCTTCAGGCCTCAGTGGAAAAGGTCCAGCGGTCGTCGCCGTCGCTCATGGGAAAAATATAAATCGCGTAGTAAAGGCTTGGACTGCATACGATGGAGAGATCCTTAAGGGACGCGTTAATCGTGACAAAGCGAAGATAACGAGGAAGGAATCGTGACGACTGTTGTAATTCAGGAAACAACCGAATTATCGGGAAGTCTTGAGGCACCCCCATCCAAAAGCTATACCCACCGCGCCGTCATCGCCGCTTCC
>DAOVBJ010000064.1 GCA_030670615.1 Candidatus Bathyarchaeota archaeon
ATCTTGAAATTGAGGGCATACCAAAACTACAATTAGTAGGCTTAAATGAAGTTTTCAACGTATCGGTTCAACGAATGCTCTCAATCTCTCAATGGGCGTATCTACGTATAGAGCTGAAGGGTTTTGAAGCCTTCAACGAAACCTTTACTAAAGGAGTGGCTCATCTCTCTGAGAAGATGAGAGATGCTCATACGGGGATTTTATCCTACAATATGTTGGCAGTTCTCGTCGGAATCATCTTGATGGTGGTTCTGCTGTTCATTTATGGAGGAAGCTTAGGGGTGTTTGTATGATACCGTATGCCGCTTTATTAGCAGTGGTCTTTCCCGCTGTCTCAGGATTAGTGATCTTATCTTTGAGGAAGTATGTAAAGGAGTGGGTGGGATGGCTGGCGACAGCTTTGGCTTCCCTCTCCTTCTTCCTACTCCTCAGCATGGCGCCGGGTGTCATTGAGAGTTACAACGCCGGAACGGGGCCACTGGTGTTTGAGTACGCCTGGATCAAATCCATCAACGTTAACTTCGGTTTCCTCGTTGACGTGGTCAGTCTGCCTATGGGGTTAATCGTATCCATAGTCAGCACCCTCTCATGCTTCTACTCTATTAAGTACATGGAAGGTGAGAGCAATCAACCGGCATACTACGCGTGCTTGTTGGTCTTCATGGCGGGGATGATGGGAGTAATGCTCTCTGTGAACCTCATACAGTTCTACCTCTTCTGGGAATTGATGCTGCTCCCTTCATACTTCCTCATAACCTTCTGGGGGACCTCGGAGCGGAGGCTGAGCATCGGGTTCAAATACTTCATATACACGCACATCGGGGCGCTCTCCATGCTCCTTGGAATACTAGCTATCTACTCCTACACCGAGACCTTCAACTTCGTACAACTACCTGAGATGGTCGGCGCCATACCTTCAGACATGGTCGGCGTGATTTTTGTTCTGCTCTTGGTAGGGTTCTTCATAAAGATGGCCGTGTTTCCGTTCCACACGTGGCTTCCCGACGCCCATTCGGAGGCTCCAACGCCCATAAGTGCCATGTTGTCCGGGGTCATGGTCAAATGCGGCGCATATGGCTTGGCACGACTTCTTTTATATTCCTTCAGCCAAACCTTTCTTTACATCTCGGACGTTCTGGCCATCTTAGGCGTCATCACCATGGTCTATGGTGGGCTCATGGCCTTAGCTCAGACTGACATCAAGCGGCTCTTAGCCTACTCAAGCATCAGCCAGTTAGGCTACGTTCTCTTCGGTCTTGGAACGGCCTCTACCCTCGGCATAACCGGGGGCCTGTTACACATAGTTAACCACGCCATCAGTAAGAGCCTCCTCTTTATGTGCGTTGGTTTGATCATGCATCAGACAGGAACCCGTGACATTAAACAATTGGGGGGCCTCATGGCCAAGATGCCGATAACGAGTGTAACGTTTATGATAGGTGCTTTCAGCCTGATCGGAATCCCGCCACTAAACGGGTTTTGGAGCGAGTGGATGATCTTTGGCGGGGGCCTCGCCTCAGGAAAAATTTTGATCACGCTCCTCGGTGTGGTCAGCACAATCTTAACGGCTGGCTACTACCTCTGGTTCATCTGGAGAGTCTTCTTTGGAAGTGTCCCAGCGACGTTACATGAGGTACAGGACCCTCCCCGGCAACAGCTTGTTGCTGTAGTCATACTGGCCACCCTCAGCTTAGTGTGGGGCGTGTTTCCCGGTCTGATGCTGACGTTTATTAAACCTGCCGCTGACTTCTTGTCAGGCTTTACCGGTGGTTAGCCCTGATGGATTTGCTGGCCCCTCTTCTCATAGTTGCTTCAATCGCCTTGGCGGTCCTCATGATGAAGGTGACAGATCTCTTGCGTGCGGTTATCTGTTTATGCGGGATCTGTATCCTCGTTGAGGGGCTTTTTAGCTTGTTACATGTGGCCTCCATCATGATTTTCCAGATCCTCGTCTATGCGGGAGCCACCGTCACCCTTTCGTTGTCAGCCATCATGTTCACACGGAGGCGAGATGGTTGAGAGGGAGCCGCCTGAGACGCTTCGCCTCCATGGCTGCCGCGACATTATTCTTTATTTTGCTCAGCCATGACAGTCAGGGGTTCTCAGTCTTCAAATGCACTCCATCAGAGAGGGAGAAAACGCTGATTCCAGTCGATACGGATGTTGGCTACGGCTTGAGCAAAGTCCTCTGGAGAAACTGTCAACTGGACGTACTCTTGCTCGTCACGACGGAGTCAAGTTGCTCGTGTATGCTACAGCATGAATGGAGCGGAGAGGCTTGATCTCGTTAACGTACTACTTGGCTTGCTCAGCGATCCTGTTCCTCATTGGTATCTACGGTCTCATCGTTAAACGGAACATGGTGCTCTTGATAACCTTGGAGCTTATGATGAATGTCATGAACTTGGCTTTCAACGACTTCTCACGCCATGGGGCCACTGGGTTCACTGATCCACTTGCCCATGCCTTCGCCATCGTTTCAATGGGGATCGGCGGATGCATAATAGCTCTTGGACTGACCATTACTCTTCACGTATACCGGCACTACAACACCTTGGATGTCAGGAAGTTGAGGAGGCTCCAAAGCTAGATGTTCACTTCTCTCGTGGATGCGCTGTTGTTATTCACAGTCACAACGCCGGGACTTGGGCTACTGGCTCATAAACTTAACTGGAAAAGGCTTGTGGAGACTCATGCTACCCTGGGATTCATCGTAGCCCTCATCTTCCTAACGGACATATACCGCGAAGTTTCTGCTAATGGCATCCTAGTGATCGTCTCAGACTTCCCTCCTAACTCCCCTATAGGCGTCTGTCTGGAGGTCGATGCGTTAAGCGTGTTCATGGCCGCGGTCTACGTCCTAATCGGATTTATCGTCACCGTCTATTCAATACAAGATCTGGACGGAGATACCGGGGTTCCCGGCTATTTCGCCCTTCTCCTCGGCATAACCGCGGGCATGATCGGGGTGGTCGTCGCGGGAGACCTCTTCACCCTCTTCCTCTTCTGGGAGATCATGTGTGTCTGCAGCTATGCCTTGGTAGCCTTTCGAAAGGAACACTGGGCACCCGTCGAAGCGGGGTTCAAATATCTGATTATGAGCGGCGTCGGGAGTTTAACCACTCTCTTTGCCATGACCCTCCTCTATGGTATGACGGGAACGCTCAACATGGCCCTTCTGTCCAAGGCATTATCGGGGTTAGTGGGTGGTCCGTGGATTTACTTGGCCTTAACCCTGTTCATCGTCGGATTCGGCTTACAGGCTGGAATGGTTCCCTTCCACACCTGGCTTCCCGACGCACACTCAGCCGCACCTGCTCCAGTGAGCGCCATATTATCGGGGGCGATGGTGATGACGGGGATTTACGGCCTCATCCGGATTCTCTTTCTCCTCTTTACGCCCTTCTTGGGGGCTTGGCGGATGATTATGAGCGTATTCGATGTCCTCACAATGTTCACCGGAAACCTTATGGCTCTCTTGCAGGACGATGTGAAGAGGCTTCTGGCCTTCAGCACCATAGCAAACGTCGGCTACATCCTCTTGGGCCTCGCAACCAGTAGCTTACTGGGGTTAACGGGCAGCCTCTTCCAGATCTTGAACCACGCCATCGTTAAGGTCCTCCTCTTCCTCTGCACCGGAGCCTTCCACCGTCAAGCAAAGACAAGAAGCCTCCAAGAACTCGCAGGGATAAAACGGAGAATGCCGGTGACCAGCACACTGTTTATCTTGGGCATCATCGCCCTAGCAGGCATCCCTCCCCTGAACATCTTTTGGAGCGAGTGGGCGATTTTAATTGCCAGTGTAGAAGAGGGAATGTTGACGTTCTCAATCGTGATGATTGCTAACTTAGTTCTTTCAGTCGCCTACTGTCTCCGCGTGATCCAGACGATCTTACTGAAAGAAGAGACATCGTTGTCGAAGAAGGCGTCCGAGGCTCCTGCGTTGATACTGCTACCAATATTCGTGCTTGGGGCGCTTTGCATCGCAATAGGCGTGTATCCAGGCCCATTTCGCGTCGTAGCAGAGGAGGCTGCCCAAGCGGCGTTAAACATCCAAGCATACGTTCAAGCGGTTTTAGGCTGAGTGCTGAACACTGCCCCAACGATGCTCTGGACAAGATTATATTTCACTCTTTAAAAAGAGAAAAGAAGCGAAGGCCAATCTCTGTTAGAGACGTCAAAGAGGCTGAGGGCCTTGTTCGTGCTCACACATTATAGAAGCGGCACGCGCGCGCGTAAAAAAACATGTATTTACCTTAATCACCATGCAAATAAGCCCAAAACAGCCTTCTTTTCGTTAAATCATTGAAAAACGGCTTGTAGAGAATCCCATGCAACCCGTACTAATATTCACCAATGTTACATTGTTTTTCTACAAAAAGAATATTCCCTAGAACACGAAAGGGGGGTAAATTCAAGTGCCTTTTGATAAAAGAAAGGTGTCTACAAGTCTTAAACGATAAATCGTATATACTTTGGATAGATAGATATTTCCTTGTTGTTGTGAAGTGCCTTCAAATATTCAGTTCAGAACCACCGAGAAAACGGACAACTCTATCAAGTATCTCTTCGACCTATTAGGGGTTAAAGGTAAATCTGCAAGCGAGACATGGCGTAACTTCATCAAATTAACCCGTGAATACGTGGTTAATACAGAAACAGAAAAAATGAATTACCAGAGACCAGAAATCCAAGAGCGCGCGCGCTAATTAATGGTAGCTAGCTATAGAAGTGTTTAGGGTTGTAAAGCCAATTAGATTTTACAAGTTACTCCTTAAACTTATAGAAAAAGTGTAAAATAGCGAATCTAGCTAGAAGCCATAAATGAAAAAAGGGCCCGAAAAACACGCTCCAGCACGTGCTTTTCGGGCTAAGACCCGCGAGGTCCCACACTCGCGGAAACCATGGGTTGGGCTTTAGTCCGCTAAACATCGAACATAAGTAACTTAGTAAAATTATCGTATCGGCTGAGGGCTTCCATTCCGCTCTCCGTGATAAAAAAGCGAGAGCGGGAACCCATGCGCTTCGATGATATTAGTCCCCTCTGCTCCAATAAATCCAATGCAATTATCATACGATCCCACGCGAGATTAGACCGATACATTATCCGTGTGGGCTTATCCTCTTCAATTATGGCCTTCAAGACATCCATCACAATTTGAAGGCGACCTCTATGTTTAACGCCGAAGAAGCTAGGCATCTCTTCACCCCGATACATAGATGATTATGTCGAAGGCGAAATCCATTAGTTCCTCACTCCGAGCATGCGCCGCAAGAGTCAGCGTTACCTGAATCACGTCCATTGGATTCAGCGGCGAGCCGTCGTAGTCCCAAGTGAGGGTCAGGCTCTCATTCGCTTCTTGCGGGACGTAGTTATCCGTCGTCAAGTTCAGCGTTGAGGGCACATTACTACTTGACTTTAAGTAAAAGGTGACATCGACGCTTGACCCGTTTTCGACGACTCCCCAATCTATCTCTGTCACGTTCTCCGTGAGAGCAGGGTACCAATACGCTCTGATGCCTATCGTCTTAAAGCTTCCTCGACCACGAATCACGAGTTGGCTTGCCGTGATAACAGATCCGACGGTTGACATGATAAGCAGGAAGGGAATTATTAAGAGAAACGGCTTAATTCTTATTTTCAATCTCATTTTAGCATACCTCTCACTAACTAAAAAAAAGGTAAAATCCCAGGAGTAACAGGGTTGATGATGCGCGCGCGCTTGATAAATGGTTTGACCTGTTAATAACGCGCGTGCTACAAGAGTTAATTTTTAACAACTTTATTGGCTCTGCACTCTGCAAGAAAATGCGCTGCTGCATCGCTTATCTGTTTAATCGTTATATACACTGGTGTTGCCGGTTCAATTTTTTCATTCTCTAAAATTT
>DAOVBJ010000061.1 GCA_030670615.1 Candidatus Bathyarchaeota archaeon
CTGCTCCGAGGGGTAGCATACCATATACGAGGAATAAGATGACGTGCCACCACCAAACACTGAGATAGGATGGCGCACTAACAAGAGTCTCAGTAAGGCCCAGCATAGAAATAACGTGATTGAAATTAATGAGGCTGACTAACAGTAAATACGCTTTAGATATCGTAGTTAGATTAGACTTCATGAGAGGACAGCTCTCTTGTAGTTTGCTTCCTTAACTCGATAAGGTAGTCTGCAAAGCCGTAGTCTTTCTTCCATACGATGTCCAGATTGTACTTCGAGTACAGTGTTTCAAGAATCAGATCCTCAATAATGACTGAGCCTGACCCTAAAATCTTGGGCAAGGCGTCTGTCAAGATCTGGGTGTTTTCGTCCATCATATTGGAACTGGTCTTATGGAAATATTGAAAAAGGGATTCCACTACTTCATCGTCTTCGAACACGTTTCTGATGATTTCCTTTATGGTTTGCTTAACGGTGTCCTCGAAGCTCAGCATTGTTGGTCGCCATAAGTTTTTGAACCCTGGTTTTTATCCAGTCCGCAACCCGTTCCTCGCTCATCTTTTCGGCTTCTTCTTGCTCCTTCAGCTTCTCTTTCACAACCTTCAATAGCTCTTCCAGTTCAACTGGTTTCAAGAGGTAGGCATCGGCCCCCATGTTCAGGGCTTCAACAGCGTTATCCAATGAGGGAAATCCGGTGACCATGATCTTCATCATCGAAGGCGTGGTTCTGTGCATCTTGGTTAGAAGCTCGGTTCCTTCCATGTCTGGAAGCTTTATGTCAAGAAGCGCGAGATTATAGAAGTGAGCATTAGACTTCTCTATCGCTTCAAACCCCGTCTCAGCCGCGTCAACGTCGTAGCCTTCTAATTGAAGGATATGCGTAGCGTATTTGAGAATAGCTGTATCATCGTCTACAACCAATATGCTCTTCTTTTTATTCACTATTTTAACTCACCAACGCTTGTACACAGATCGAATTGATTTGCGAACTAGACCAATTGTTCTTTGAAAAGGACAAATATTACTTGCGAACTTGAGGTCTAGATTTTAAATATGAATTTAGCCTTCACGAACTAGCTAGTAGCTAGCTTACTGAACGTCGGAAGTGGTCCGAGGGTGAGAGTGATGATACCAAGTCAGCTGCGATGACTTATTGAATGATGGCTAGGAGATTCCCTCTACCAAGTGAATGCCCACGCGGCTAAGGTTACTGGGATTAATGATATCAGCATCAGCTTTATGAAGCGGATTCGCCAGAACAATTAGCTAGCTGGCAACCATAAGCCTTCCAAGAGATCTAGCTGGGGGAAAGCCTTCTGTACTTGTCGGGGGAAATAATCTATAAAGGGTGCTGGGAAGGAATAAGACGGTGAAGGCGAGTCTTCAGGATTGTCTTCATAACCAAAGTTGACGAAAGAAGACATCATGTGACGAAGACGTCACCAGAGCCCTTTGTGGTCTTTATTGGACAGCCGAAAAAACGTGATGTAGGGACAGGGTACACTAACGTGTTACTTCGACGGGTTCTCCAATCGCTACAGCCCTTTTCAGGGATTTGGCGCCGGAAACAACGATATTGATGAGGTCTTCCTTTGAAAGAGAAAGGGCTAAGTACCTCCGAAACTCCGCTTCGGATAGGACTCCTTGAACGAAGCGCTTGTACTTCCGTTGATATTCGTGTGAGTCTATCACTGCGACTACCCTTCTCAGGGGATGCCTACTGGGGTCTTGTTAAGATCTATCGAGATCCTGTCGCCGACATTGATGTCCATCTTCTCATACTCGTCTAAGCCAAGCTTGATTACTGTCGCGAAGCCACCCATCATCTGCTTTGATAGGACACTGCCCAGATTTTTAAACACGTCATCCATGGACTGAAAGGAGGCTACAGTTGCGACGGAAGGCCTCCGAGGTCCCCTAATTTCTTCGGGGCCCTTGAGTGTGATGAACACGTAGGGCGAGCCATCGGGTGACGCACTGATCTCGGTGATAACGTACTCTTTCCGTAAACCCATGTTTCCTATCAGACACATAATCCCTTTTATTGTTTTCTTTACTGTCTCGTCTCGGAGCAGTAAGTACTATAGGTAGACGGATGGATTGTGAGAGGCGTTAACAATGACTTCAATCTAGCTAGCTCTTATGGATGTTCCCATCGCTAGTTCGCTAGAAAGGCCAGTAGAGGATGAGGCATGCAAAGAGAAAGCCCGCTGTTTGGAAGACGATCATGGGTGTTGTCGGTGAGGCTAACACCCCATCGTGGAAAAGCTCTCGGTGCTCCTCCAGTTGTTCAACGAGTTCGTCTACGTTTGCTTCGGCGTGTAGGAAGTATATGGGTGTCCTCCGAGCCTCGCCTCCTTCCACGACGACGGTCTCGGCTGGGAAATACTTTAACCCCGCCTTCAGCGTCTCAAAGGTCACCCTTCTCGCTGTGACGTACAGTACTAGTCGTTTTAGCGGATTGTTTTCTTCGATGCCGTGAAGAAGTCGCTTACCCCTCAACAGATCAATCATGTTTAACGTGAAGACTTTGAGAGGATAGATGATGCTGAAGAGTGTGGAGGAAAAGAAGATGAAGAATATGGGGAGGGGGAGAACTTGGGTGACTAAGAGGTTGGTCGAGGGATAGGAGGGCATTGCCGCGGCCATCAGTACCAATGCTCGCCCATCGGCGCCCCCATAGAAGCCGAGGAAGCAGAGCAAGTATCCCAGGAGAAACGAGACTCCTAAGGAGACTATGAGGGAGAGGGGGTCGACGCGTCCAAGATAGAGGTCAACGCCGTCCAACAGTACACATACTGGGATGCCGAGTAACCAGACCCGGTCTGACACCTCCCTCGTCGCAATGTCGCAGGCCGAAGCGTAAACGAGAAGCGCGGAGGATATGGCGAGCCGTAATAACGGGACTATCATGACCTTTCTCCTAGCCTCTTTGTGGTGTTCATCCTTCTAGAAGAAGTATACTTTTTGAAAATCAAATTGGTTATGGATTTTCAGTATATATTGTTTTATCATAATAGCATAAATAGATATGCCGTAAAGGTAGTTATGTAGCCTAAGCTAAAAGGAATCACTTTCGATGTCTCAGCTGAGCGACGCGTTTAAGTCGATAAACCTTGTTGAATTGAAAGAAATCTTGACGGCTCTTGCAAATGAGGACGCCATCAAGATCTTCATGACCGCGAAGAGGGGTATCGAGAAATCCACGAAGGCCATACGAGAGTTGGGTTTGACTCAGAAGAGATATTATACCCGCCTCAAAGAGCTGATGGAGGCGGACTTAATCGAGAAGAGAGATAGCGGGTATCGACACACTACTACGGGAATGATCTGCTATACATTGGGAAAGAGTTTTAATTCTGCTCTGGATCAACGTGACCGATTGGATTTAGTGGATAGATTGAGACGATCGAAATCGATCTCCCAAGAGGAGACGAAGCAAATATTACAGGCAATTTCACCCCGGAACCTCATCAGCTCGCTTGAGGTAGGAGAGCTGATCCACCCCGTGAGGATGATTGAGGAGTGTGAGCCGCTTGTGTCCGAGCTCATTACTCGAATCGATAGCGCTGAAGAGCGCATCTATCTCGCAGCCTTCGACCCGGATGTACGGGTAATGGAAGCCCTCATCAAAGCCGTTCAACGAAAGGTAGATCTGTCACTCTTAACTGGGGAGAGCCAAAAGTTATCCGAAAGGATTCAGATTTTGCGAGTGATATTAAATCCAGGTATAGCCCGCGTCGTTTTAGATCTCCTGCAAAAACAGGAACTCAAGGTAAAAAATGGAGAAGTTCCGTTCAACTTCTGCGTCATCGATGAGACATTTGTCTTGATTGAGCTGTCGAATCCGTTTACAAACGGTTTTCAGGTTGGTTTCGCCCTTGAAAGTAACTACGTGTGTCAAAAACTCATTAAAACGTTTAACAGTCTGTATCAGAAGGCTGAAGAGGACCCGCTGGTTACTATCCTGAAAAAGAGGTCAATTACTTCCAGCGCGATTAAGTAGCTAGCTAGCAGAACGAAAACCAATGGTTTTGTTAAAAAAAGGCGGATACGCGTTATCTAGGATCAATTATCCCTGTAATTTGATTAGCTGCTTCAGTTTTGAGGAAAATGTGCTATGGAAGAGGGGTCGTGTGTTGTCGCTAGTAAAATGCTATCTCTTGAAGATTTAGGTACTCTTTGAAGCTTTTGAAGTAGTTGATGTAGTCTGCTCCCTTTTTCGTCGTTCGAAAGACTCGGTTTTCGCTTTTAGGCCCCTGGAGCAATCCATAGGTTATGAGGCGATCCAGGTACTTCTTGCCAATCTTGAAGTTTACGTTGGCTTTGTAAATGATGTGGGATTTTTTCGCGTCATTCATCGCTACTTGTAGAATGGAAGCGGAGATCTCAATATCGCTTCTTTTTGTACTCACGTTCAGGTTCCCTCCAGACTTTAGGTTAACATAATCAATCGCATGTAGATCATTCCTGACGTGCTCTGCAACGTGACTTCAAGATTTAACCCTGGACTGAAGACGATTCCACTACTTTGTCTTCACCATTTTTTATCGCGATGAGTAGCTGGTTACTGTTTCAACTCGTTATTGTGATGGAGACTTGGCTCATGTTTACATACGCAGTCTCATCGAAGACAATAATGCGTTCATAGGCATCTAAGGGTCTACCGTTTAGCAGAACAGAAGTTATTGTTGCCTGTTTCGTTCCTTTATTCTTCAACGTGTTCAAGATATTCCATCCTGCTCCCTTCAAAACATTGTTTGTAGGCTGCTTTAAGTTATCCACCTGATATACTTTCACGCTTCTCACTTCTATCTCTTCTAAGCTACTGTAAGCTCCCACGACACTAGTATAATAGAACGCAGATGAAACAGCGACGACGAGAGTGACAGCAACTAGGATAATTGTCGCGATCGCGGGGCTGATGGCCCTTGTCCCGAAAAATAAACTCGGTTTCATGTGTCTAGTTCTCCTAAGGACTTGTTTTTCGAACTTGTTTTTAGAAATAACGTTATTAAAGCGTTTTTTAACGATAATGGAAAGTATTTTTCGTTTTTGGGAAAATCAGAGCGGGTTTTACCACAATTGGAAGAAAGATGGGGTGGCAGATGATTCATAAGACTTATATATTCTAAAAATTTACTTTAAGACTGGTTTTTGTAATATGGTACGAAGATCGAGACTGGAAATCTACTTCGATGTCCTTAAAGCCCTTGACAGAGGTATCTATAAGCCCACGAGGTTAATGTATAAAGCGAATTTGTCTTGGTCTTCCCTGCAGGACACATTTGAGACCTTGCTCGACGGCGGCTTCATGGCTGTCGAGATCAACAAGAAGTCTAAGCGGTATCGCATAACGGATAAGGGGAGGCGCGCGTTATCCTATCATGTGCGGTCGCTGGACGGGCTTGTTAAAGCCCAACAGATGTTCAGAAGGTAATCTTTCCCGCAACGATCTTGTCCTTTGCAACTCCGAGTTCTTTTGATAGAAACTCTTTTACTGCATCTGACTTAAAATCATAACGCAGTTCAAAGATGTGCTCGTTTTCTTTGAGAAGGGTTCTGGAACTCTCGATGGAGAGGGCCAGCCCGCACTTGAGTCGTCCATCGATGAGAAATTGGAAACGATCAACTGTATTCAAGGATGTCTTGTCTATGGATATGTGGGTTGGGTCCTCCGAGACCTTTATTCGCGTTTTCGGAAGGGTCTCCACGTACGTGAAGACGCGTCCATCGACCAGCGTGTAGACTTGGAAGCGATTCTCCTCCACCTCAAAGGCGACCATCGTTGTACCTCGACATATAGTCGTGTATTCAGACCAGTTGTTAAAGATGACTCGAGGAGGCTTCTCGACGACTCTCGGCTCAAATTTATACGTCTCCTTGCCTACACGCGCCCTCTCTTTGAGGGAGGTGGAAGAAACCAGTTTTTCAAGGCGGTGGGAAATCGCGTCAAGCCGCTTCTCGTGATCCAGTAACGCGTTGATGATGAGGTCGAGAGCATCCATCTTCTCGTGAAATCCTGAGTTAAACCCCATATCGCTCCCGCCTTTTTGTATATGAAGAAGTAAGATGCGGGAACTTCCTTTTAAGAGGTGATGAAGAGTTTTTATGA
>DAOVBJ010000220.1 GCA_030670615.1 Candidatus Bathyarchaeota archaeon
CCCATAAACGACCCGTTGCACAGGGAAATTACACGGTTATACTACGCATTATCCCACGTAAAATCCGTCTGAAATGCACGAGAGTGTCCGAGGTTCAGCGGCTCCAATGCGTCAACTTGGTGAACGCCGTGATGAGACGGGTCGAGAAAGGCCTCTCCAGTTCCTGCCCAATGACCCCTTCAGTGGATTCGAGCAATGCCGATCGTAACCCAACTCCTTTAAAGCTAGCTAGTTGATATCGTATTGGCCCTTTCAGGTCGTATCTGGCTATTGTTTTGCTTCGGTGACCAAAAGCTATATAATTCCATCCATTTACTAATAGAAGCCTCTTGAATAGACTGTTAACAGTATTTCATGAAGGCGAGGCATGAATAAAATGAGCATGGCGATTCTCTACGAGTACGCGGAGACTGATGAGCTGGGGATACGGATGACGGCCGAGGAGATGGGCGTCGACCTAGTGTACATCCCCTTCCGTAAAATAGCCGTTTCCATAGGTGACGACGGCTACAGCTTCAGGAGCAAGGGCCGCGATTTCTTCAATCGGATTGAAGGCGTTAACTCGGTGTTGAATCGAACCCAGAGTAAGAACCGAAGGATGTATGCCGCCAGCCTCTTCGAGGCCTTAGGCCGATACGTGGTCAACCCCTTATCCGTGGAATACGTGTGCTTTAGCAAGTTCAGAACCCTAGTCGAGTTTTGGAGGAGGAACATCCGCATTCCCAAGACCGTCTACATTCCCTGCGACGCCCTCGACAAGACCGTTACGGGCATTGAAATCCGAAACGAAGAGGACATCGCTCACCTCATCCAAATGAACCTAGGGGATGGAAACGTGGTTCTCAAACCTGACGGCGGAACCCACGGGAATGACGTGCGACTTGCCAAAGACTTCGACTCCTTAACCAAAATGCTCTCTGCCACATCGCCCTCCATCATCAACCCGCTGGGCTTCGTGGCCCAAGAATTCGTTGATAAATGGTTTTATGACTTGCGAATCATCGTCTACAAGGTTCGTGGGAAACCCCCCTTCTGTTACCCAAATGCATTAGCCCGCGCAGGCTTCAAGGACTTTCGAACGAACACCTACTTGGGAAACATGGTCTTCGGCGTCGAGCTACCCGTTGAAGTCCAGGAGGCCGCGATTCGAGGCGCCAAGGCCGTTGGAGGCGAAAGCGAGGCTTGGCTACTGGCCATGGACGGCATGTTTAACATTGGCGAAGACCGCGACGTCGACGATGAATACGTCAAAGCAGAATTGGAAAAGCTGGTTCCCCCATTTGACAAGGTGAAACAGGTCAAGAAGAACAAACTGAAGAACCGGGACTTCCCAGCGTGGAGCAGAATGCTGGAGAACGCATATCAAGACTACATGGACACCGAGTCCTACGCGAAAGTTCGAAGCGTAATCAGTGAGAGCATGGAACGATGCAAGGACAGCGTCCTCTTCCACGAAACCAATTCCTGCCCTGAATTCTGGGAGCAGACGCGGATTATCGCAGGCATTAACGTGGCGGAGCCCTTGATCGAGTGCGCGCAAAGCGTTGATGGCTGGAGCTACTACCAGCGGATAAAAGATTATTAGCCGAGAGGCGACCCCAATTCCATAAGGCAACAGAGTGAAAAGGTGGAGACTTTGCGAGTTGGAATAATCGGTGGAACAGGCTACGTCGGCGGTGAGCTACTGCGCCTGTTAATAAATCATCCTGATGTGGAGATCACCGCGGTAACGTCGAGGATGCGGGCTGGCGACTACGTATATCGCGTTCATCCCAACCTGAGGGCTCGCACGAGACTTAAATTTATCCCCCTAGACCTGGAACAGGTTGCCGAAACCTGTGACTTCGTCTTCACGGCGACGCCCCATGGGGCAACTGTGGACTTGGTGCCCTCTCTTCTTGAGCGGGGGCTGCGGGTCATAGACATGAGTGCAGACTATCGACTGAAGAATCCCACGGATTATGATCGATGGTATGGATGGACCCACGATCATCCCGAGCTTTTAAGCGAGGCCGTGTTTGGGCTCCCCGAGCTTCATCGCGAAGAGATGCGGAAGGCGCACCTCGTCGCATGTCCCGGCTGTATGTCCACCGCTTCAATCCTGGGGTTAGCGCCTCTCATCAAGGCGAAGGTTGTTGAGGAGGAGCGGATCGTGGTGGATGCTAACATCGGTTCCTCAGGCGGCGGCGCCACACCCACACCTGCCTCCCATCATCCCGAACGGTTTGGCGGGGTAAGGGCGTATAACGTCGCAGGTCACAGGCACCTTGCTGAGATTGAGCAGGAGCTTAATCTGCTCTCTGACGAGGCTGTAGCGGTCTCATTCACCGCCCACGCCGTTAACATGGTCCGAGGCATTTTAGCCACAATCCACGTCTTCCCGAAGACTCCCTTGACGATTCCCGAGGTCTGGAGGCTCTATCGTCCCTTCTACAAGGATGAGCCCTTTGTACGCATCGTCCGGGACGCCAGGGGCCTGTATCGCCTCCCCAACCCCAACATCCTTA
>DAOVBJ010000115.1 GCA_030670615.1 Candidatus Bathyarchaeota archaeon
CCGGATATACGGGCTCCTCACTCATCCAACGGTGCCGGTGTTAGCCTCTGCGTTAGCGGTAGGTGAGACGATGGACTGCTCGGGGATGGAGCTCCTCGAAGCCTTCATCATGGGCTTTGAGGTGGAGTGTAAGCTCGCGGAAGCCATCAAGCCAGAGCATTACACCCGAGGCTTCCACACCACGGGCACAATCGGCGCGTTTGGAGCAGCCGCTGCCTCAAGCCGGCTTCTCGGACTTGATGAGGAAGAGTTGAGGTTTGCGTTAGGGATGACGGCAAGCATGAGTTCAGGGATCCGCGTGAACTTCGGAACCATGACCAAGCCACTCCACGCCGGAATGGCAGCCTCAAACGGCGTTGTCGCATGCATGCTTGCGAAGAAGGGATACACCGCCGATAAAAAGTCTCTTGATGGACGATGGGGCTTCATGAACGTCCTCGGTCATGGAGTAGATCCTGAAAAACTCATAGGCAAACTAGGCAACCCCTATGCATTACTCTATCCAGGAGCCTCCATCAAGATGTATCCCTGTGGCTCCCTCGGCCAACCGTCCATGGACACGTTTCTCGAGATCGTCACGGAGGATAACCTCATGCCAAAAGATATACGGGAGATCCGGCTGCGTGCGGGACCCAACATCTTAGAGCCCCTCCGCTACACAAGTCCCGTCAACGGGCTTCAAGCAAAGTTTAGCCTCCAATTCGGATTGGCTTCCATTCTCCTTAAGCGTCGAGCCGGCCTTCGAGAATACACGACGGAGGTCGTCAACAGCAAAGACGTGAAGGAAGCCATGGCGAAGGTGAAGACCCACCTCGATCCTGAGGTGGCACGCATGGGAAAAGAGAAGATGCGGAGCATCATTGAGGTCGAACTCCATGGAGGACGTGTGATCCGACGGGTCGCTGACACCGCTCGAGGCACCCCGGAGAAACCATTAACGAAGGGAGAGCTTGATGCAAAGTTCCAAGAATGCGCCAGCTTCGTTCTCGAGAATGATAAACTGGAGAAGGCTGTTGAAATGATTAGGCTCCTTGAGGACTTGACCTCCATAAAAAAACTGACATCACTACTGAAGCGATAAAGAGGTATATTCTCGTCAACCAATTCTTTGGCCACACGGGAGATCCGCTAGCTAGCTAAAACATCTCGTGCTATCGATATGACCTCCTGAATCGAAGTTTTCCAAGTTGGGATCAAGCCAGTCAATATGTCGTCCTCAGCACCTCAGTCCATTGAACTAGCTGTCGACGAAACGGGCATAAACGAAGGTGACAGCATTTAAGTCTTTTAGACTCCCGTTGTGGGCTAGGTATATGTCTCCGAGATCCAATCGCCAATGTAATGAATTACGACCATAACGATTAAGGCGATCGCTAAGTGTTCGACAATTACCTTCCACATGCTCCCTGGTTCGTCCTTCGCGATAGCATAACTAATAATAGCCAAAATGCATAACCCCCACACCACGCTCACCATAATTGCAGTTGAGAGATCAAACACTAATATAGGAACCATGAACGTCAATGCGAAAAGAAACTTAGCTAAAAACGTGGCAATTGTTGATTCCCAAATTTCTTTACTGGTATGGACGTTCTCCGCTTCTTCAGAAACATGGATGCCCAAAGCATCTGAAAACGCGTCAGCAATCGCAATCGTCAAGATACCGCCAATAATCACTAACTCGGATCCTGAAAATGAGTGGAGTCCCACCATTAACCCTAGCGTCGTAATTATCGCAGAGGTTAAGCCAAAACATAACCCTTGTTTCATGGAATGCTTCAATGGAACCACTCCCTTAGTTCTGGACGATACTACCCTACGCTCTTTTAAGGCTTATTACGATAGAGGAAACTCCATGAAATCATTCCGTGGAAGGCGGATTCTCAGGTTGTAGAACGAGAAATGTGAGCGGAATCGAATCGAGGTCCCTGGAGATTTCGGGAGATGTCTCCAGCGGTCGCGAGTTCGACCCAACTCGGCATAATTTTCATATTCTATGTAAAAGAATAATTTTTTGGCTAGCTAGCTAGGATGTGAGCGTTGTGATGAGTTTAACCATATTCTTTCCCAAATGGTCTGCCGCCGTCATTGCCTGAATATCTTCGATGATTTCGCTTTTCTTAGATGCCCTTCCATCAACGCCTAGATGAATAGGAATCATTCGTTGTCCTAGATAGAACGTGTTGATAAGAGCAAGCGTTTGGACTTGTCCTCTTTTACTAGCTACCGCTATGGCACCGCCAACTTTACCTTCTAACCGATACGTTGGATACCGTAATGCGTATGTTCGATCCATAAAGGCTTTAGCCTGCCCAGTTACAGACCAAAAATACACGGGGCTTCCAATAATGATCCCGTCAGCTGACAGGAGATGAGGATATATGTCCTGCATATCGTCTTCAATGGAACAGTTGCCCGTCACATAACATGCCCCACAATGATCACAAGGTTTAATCTTTTTGCCTGAGAGGGTGATCAATTGAGTATTACTTCCTAATTCTTTTGCGCTACTTAACGCCTCTTTGACGAGGATTTCAGTATTGCCTCCTAATCGAGGACTGCACACTACACCAACTATTTTCAAGAATACCACGAAATAGTTAGCTTTTCGGTTGCACCAATTAAACCTTACTTTCAGCTAGTCAGCTAAGCCCCAGCTAACCCTTACCCTCCCTGCACAAACGTAAATGTGTTGGTTACGTTATCGTTCTGTCTTTTCCGATTCGTTCTCGTGTTTTCGTTCAAACTCATCAGCATGGCGTTCACAGCAGAAACAGCGTTCTTCACCACCTGGAGTTCGTCTATGCACTGCAAACACACATTTCTCTTCTGATATCTCGGCATTACACAGATCGCATTTGATAAAGCTCTTCATTTTTCAGCCTCCTTCTTTTTTAGGTAGTCTTTTATGGCCTCGTGCAGTCCATCTGCAGCCAAGTTGGAGCAGTGCATCTTTATTGGCGGTAGCCCGTCAAGACTGTCTGCTACGTTGGTACGCGTCAGCTTCATCGCTTCGTCTAAGGTTTTGCCTTTCGCTAATTCGGTGGTCATGCTACTGGTAGCTATGGCTGCTCCGCAGCCAAAGGTCTTGAACTTGATGTCGACGATTCGATTGTCTTCGACTTTGATGTAAATGTTCATCAGATCTCCACATACCGGGTTGCCCACAATTCCTATGCCGTCTGCGTCTGGGATCTCTCCCATGTTCCGTGGGTTCTGGAAGTGGTCCATAACTTTTTTACTATACATTAAATCAACTCCTTTGGCGTTAAGGGAGAAATCGCCCTCAATCGCTTAACGATTCCCGGTAATAGCTCTACCACGTGGGTGACGTCTTCGTCCGTATTCTGTCGTCCCAAGGTAAAGAGGAGTGAGCCATGGGCTTCCTCGTGCTTTAATCCCGTAGCTAATAGAACGTGCGAGGGCTCCAGCGTTTTCGAGGTGCATGCGGATCCTGAGGAAGCGGCTACGCCCTCCATGTCTAAACTCAGGAGGAGGGATTCCCCTTCGATGTAACTGAAACGTACATTGACATTGTTGGGTAAGCGCTTTGTGGGATGCCCATTTAGATATGATTTCGGAATGCTCTCTAAGAGCTCTTGAATGAACCGGTTTCGAAGCCTCGTCAACCTCGCATCCTCCATTGGAATCTCGCTTTTAGCTAACTCTGCTGCCGCGCCCATGCCTACGATCCCCGCGACATTCTCGGTTCCGGAACGGATTCCCCGTTCTTGTCCCCCACCCTGCGTAATTGGTTGAATGCGGGTTCCCGTCTTGACATAGAGGGCGCCAACACCCCTCGGACCATACAGGTCATTTGACGACAGTGTGAGTAGATCGATGTCGTCTTCCTGAACCTCGATCCGTATTTGGCCTGCTGCAGCAACGGCATCAACGTGGAGGAGCCCGCCCTCATCATGGACGATCTCGCTGATCTCCGATATGGGTTCGACTGTGCCGATTTCATTGTTAGCATACATGATGGAGACTAGAATCGTTTTGTTTGTGACTGCGTCTTTCAAAGCTTCGACGTCAACGGTTCCATAGTGGTCAACGGGTAAATACGTGATGTGAAACCCCTGTTTACTGAGGTCTTTACAGGGGTTTATCACGGACATGTGTTCGATGGAACTGGTAATAATGTGGCTTCCCCTGTTTTTGTTTCGGTACGCCACACCTTTGATGGCTAGATTATTGCTCTCGGTGCCGCCGGAGGTGAAAAGAACCTCTTTTGTCTCCGCGCCGACCAGCATCGCTACTTTGCTACGGGCTTCGTCTATCGCCCG
>DAOVBJ010000086.1 GCA_030670615.1 Candidatus Bathyarchaeota archaeon
AAATTTTAATAAGCACGTACTATTAGTTGTAGCGCGCTTGCAGCTAGCAATTTAGCTATCTTTTGAAAACTCGAGTAACATATTCTAGTCGTTCACCTACCACTTCGATGTCATCGATGTTGCCTAGGCCCTTATTATACGCTTTGAGAATATGAGAGATTTCATGAGGGTCTATTCCCATAATTCTAGACGCGGTTGCATCGGTTGCGACGGGATCTCTTCCCGCTATAATTAAGTCCATTTGAATTGCATCACCCCGGACCGGACCACGACCTTCCATCCCAACAAAACCATCAATAACCGTCAATGTAGGTCTAAGTACAGTGTTGATGTCAACTATTACCTTGCTTATACCTCGGAAGTGATATTTTAATTTCAACTTATCAGGTAGCAGCCCAAACATGTTCTTCATACCTAAAGTGACTACAGTATCTGTGTGAGTTTTCAACTTGGCGGCGCTTATCATTGCGGACTCCGTTACTATACGAGGTACTTTGATGCTTCCAAGAGTTTCACCCTCAGAAATCTGTATCTTGACAGTGTCCTTGACATGTCTCAAGTTAAGGCATTCAACACCGTTTTGTTCACACATTTCTTTCATACCAGTCACTTCGAAAGCTTTGTCGGCATTAGTTCCAGTTGCGTCTGACTCAACAACATAAATCTCAATAGGCAAGTTCTTGAGTTTCATAATAATGGCCTCAACGACCATTGGATCAGTTGTTGCACCTGTCTCCCATGTTTTCGTCGTTATGAAGTTAACCTTGATGAGAACCTTATCCCATTCGGAAAGAATACTTTTGTAATCTATCAAGTCCAAAGCTTTATAGACTGGTTCGTGGCTTCTTACACCCTTTACCACAGCTACCTTTGAAGTGGTCACACAATGATCCTCCCATGAAATTTGAACCCTTCAAACGAAGATTTAACTCTTCTCGGTATATAAGCCATCGGTTGAAAAGTTGTTAAAAATATTATATCCGATTGAGAGGATTAGTCACATTACACGCGCGAGCATCCGCCATATCGGTGATGAATAAGCTGAGTAACATGATTGGAAAACCAGATAAGAGCATAGATAATACGAATGCTGGTGTCGCGAGTTTGAAAGGTGTCGCGCGCGCTTGTGGTCAGGCAAGTCATGAGCCCGAACCATCACCATGATCCTCAACGTCATCAGCATCGTAACGTGGATCTTTAGTCTCTTTGGAAGCCTTATCAGTATTCTCATTAGCATCGAAATACTCTACTATCTCACGCGACCGAATATCAAAGCATACTATCAATAACTGAAATACCTGATAAACTATAATACCCAACTTGGCTAGCTAGTTTCTATTCCAAAATTTCTGATTTACTTTTGAGATAAAAATATTATCAACCTTAAATGTAATAATTAAAATGTGAAGGAGTGAAGAGGAATAGAAGAATATTGGAGGTATTCCTTTGATTACCGAAATGATCTTTTCGGGTTTTCTTTTTCTGTCTATTTTGGTTTTAGTCATTGTAATGGCGGCATTAGGATATTTAATGGAAAAAGATGATTATGACTCAGACGCTGACCTGCAAAAGATTAATAAAAACCCAAAAAAACTTCAAATAAGCCTCATATTAGCGCTTATACACAATGGTAGCGTCATCACACTTACTATATTGTTGTTTATTGTTTTTAGTTCATATAACATAATACTTGGTGTTGTTTGGACTATCTTTCGAATAGGAGAAGGCTTGATCTTATTCTATAATGAACCAAGCTACTGGGGATTTCTCAACATTGCAAAAAAATACTCAGTTTCTAGTGGTGCTGAAAAAAATTCGTTGAGTGATTTAGCTCGTACCATTTTCAAAACAAAAAACTACAGATTCAAATTTGCAATGATCTGTTGGTCCATTGGAACACTCGCATACTCAATCGTGTTAGTTACCTCTGGAGTTGTACCAGCAATTATTGGATGGTTAGGAATTGTTGCCAGCATTCTCGTTGGCTTCTTGAATGGGATAAAAATTGTAAAATCCAACTATAAAGGTGTCCTGTCAGTTATCGGTGCTCTGTCGGCGATTCTATTTGAAGTAATAATCGGAGGATGGCTATTATTTTATTCAATAATTTAGTACATCATAATATTCACTAGACAGATTCTATCCATCTTGTCGTTTGAATCACATTCAGAGGTTAATTTTTAATCTCCAAACCCCAATTAAATGAGAGCCTCGAGAATTCTTCGCTCGGTTACGATTCCCATTATTTTTTCTTCTTGAGTGACCGCTAATCGTCGAATATGTTTATCATGCATGATTTTTAGTGCGTCTGCTAATGATGTGTCGTGCTCAACGATGGTGATTGGTGACGACATAATCTCTCGTGCAACCTTTTGATTGGGGTTTTCTCTGGTTGTTAGCCTCCACTCTAAGATATTCCTTTCAGTGATTATCCCCACAGGTTTATCGCCATCCGTGACAATAACAGCACCGATGTCGAAGGTGACCATTTTTTGAATGATACTTCGAACGGTATCAGAGTGTAGAGATATGAGGGGAGGAGACCGCATAGCCGACGTTACTTTGCCACCGAAGCTTCTGCCATATTCCGTCCTGTTCCACGCCCGCTCATGCAGAAAATAGAAGAGTAGCTTCAATACAACGTCGCCTATCCCGAACTCTGCCATCGTTTCCCATTGACCTGTAAAATAATACACTAACAACATGCCCGTTGATGTCGCTATTATTCTCCAACTAATCGCTTTTAACCCGCTCCGTTTAGTTTCCTCATGCATGCAAATTCACCTGAACTTTAATCATATCAGTGTGTATTGATAAATTTAGTCCCCAAACCCAAATAATAATAAGCAAATCTAATCCTAGCTAGCTAACTAGAGGCCCAAGGCCTTTTTCGATGGCTCAGATAAGTAGTCCAGCTCAGCGAGGGATCGCAGTAAGAGGAACCGGATTGTATTGGATCGCGAGGTGTCCAGTCGATCCTTTGAACACTTATCGATTAATTCTAGCAAGTCTTTTGGGAAGTACATAATCTATAAAAGTTAGATTTCAGCTATTACTCTTCATTAAATGAGTAGGTAGTGTGAACTATGTCGGTTTCAAAGGTTTATCACTTCGGCCCGAGGGGTAGAATAAGTGACGTAATTAAGGGGCAACGCCTCTTCGAGGTGGCCGGCCTCAACGAATGCTTTGACAAGGGAGACTCAGTAGCGATAAAGATCCACTGTGGCGAGTGGGACAATACGGGTTACCTCCGCCCTAGCATCGTTGCCGGTATCGTGGAGACCGTGAAAGAGTATGGGGGCGACCCCTTCGTCTGTGACACCACTACGTGCTATCTCCGCTCTCGAGGCACTGGAAGGGACGAACTCCTGACCGCGGCTAGAAACGGCTTCACGCCTCAAACATTGGGCTGTTCCTTCGTCGTCGCCGATGGGCCATATGGCCTCAACGAAGTTAAAGCTCCCCTAGAGAACGGCAACTTCCTCAAGCATGCTTATCTGGCTGAAGCCATCGCCAACGCTGACTCCCTCATCGTCCTCAGCCACTTCAAAGGTCATGGCGAAGGCGTGTACGGCGCGGCCCTCAAAAACGTTGGCATCGGCTGCTCCTCGAAACAGGGAAAGAGCAATGTTCACCTCTTTCAACACCCAATATTTGGGGTTCCCGCGTACGAATTTCATCCAGAAAAATGCGTAGGCGAGGAGTGTCCTATCTATAAACGCTGTGGAGAGAACTGCCCCACAGGCTCCTTCACTCTCTCAACCGAGAAGCCTTACCCACGCTGGGACAGAAGTACCTGTATCGGCTGCTACGAGTGTGGTTTACGAGGGGCTTGCGAAGTCGTCGTCCAGCCCGAAGCTGACACAAGGCGGCGATACTTCCCCGCCGCGATTAGCGATGCCGCTAAAGCGTATGTTGATTACATGGGTCGTGACCGCGTTGGCTTCATCAACTATGCAATTGACATCACTCCGACATGCGACTGCGTTCCTTACAGCGATATGCACATCCTCCCCAACCTCGGTGTCTTCGCATCCAAGGACATCATCGCAATCGATATGGCGTGTCTCGACGCCTCTGTCCAGATGCAAGCAGTGCCCGGAAGCAGGCCCTACGATGAGGAATTGGAAGGGGAACCGTGGAAGGCTGGTAACGAGAAGTTCACCAACATCATGAGAATTCCTGTATCCCAGTGGTCCAGCGTCAACGCCGCTCTCAAGCTGGGACTGGGTTCTGCTGACTACGAGTTAATCGAAGCCACTCCCGGACCACGGGAACGATACGGGCAGCCGAAGTACCGGGAGCATCATCCTAGCTACTTCACCCGCAAACCCTTCTCCGTTAATAAACCGCGGTTTGAACCCGAATGCTATCTCGAAGACATAAAGGTGACGCTGGAGGAGCTTTCGGGAAGACCGAACGCGAAGGTGACTCGGAGTGGCTGACCACCTCACTGAAGCGGAAGGCCTCTGTCAAAAGACCTTGCAGGTACTGGAGGAGCAAACGAGCTTTCCCCTTGAGAAGATTGAGGTCATCAGGAAGAGTCTTCAAGGCCTGTTACCCATAATCGCGGAGTCTAAAAGGAAAGTCATGGTTCGCTCTGCCCGAGGTCAAAAACTCACCCAAGAAATATTAGACCACACATCCAAGCTGTACGACGTCACAAGTCTTCCACGTCCAGAGGGGAAAGCGGTGGACGAGATAATAAGCCGACTCAAAAGCGTTGGAGACAGCGTTAAAAAACTGGAAATCTACTGGAAGAGCTTCGAATACGTCACCACGTAGCGTCCTCCTCGATGATGCCGGTCCTTCGAATAAAGAGGTTGTAGCATGAAAATATTGGTTACTGGAGGCGCTGGGAGACTGGGCTCGACGGTCGTATCGTCCCTTGTACAGCGAGGACACCGCGTAACGGTCTTCGATTTACCTCAAGTAAATTACAGTCGTGTAAGCCATCTTCCCAGAGTCCAAATCTCTAAGGGAGACATAACGAACCTCGAACAATTGAAAGCCGCGTGTGACGGCGTCGACATCGCTCTGCATTTGGCAGCCATTCTGCCCCCCTACAGTGAGCGAAGTCCGGAGAGGACCCTGCTTGTAAACGCCACTGGACCCGAATGCCTGGTCAAAGCCTTAGAGTTAACCTCCTCCGCGCCCCTGATCTTATCTTCC
>DAOVBJ010000123.1 GCA_030670615.1 Candidatus Bathyarchaeota archaeon
CGTTTTTGACTTGTCAGAGGTGAAGAATATCTACGTTGTGTGTGGGGGGAAGGCTGCGCATAGGCAGGCGAAAGCAATGGAGGACGTACTAGGTGACCGAATTACAGAAGGCCACATCAACGCGAAGAAGGGGGAGTCCAAATGGTGTAAGCGGATCGAGGTAACCTTTGCCGGTCATCCCATACCGGATGAAGACAGTGTCGAAGGAGCTAAGCGGATACTGGAGATCGAGAAGAAGGCGAAGAAAGGGGATATCGTATTCTTATCTGAGTCGGGTGGGGGAACCGCTCTCATGACTCTGCCCGCACCCGGGGTAACCTTGAAAGATATACAGGAAGTCAATCGCATCCTTTACTTTGAACACGGTTCATCCATGCCTGATATAAACGCGGTCAGAAATCAACTTGTCCTCTTAAGGGGACGACATGGACGACATGTTGGCGACGCAACACTCATCGCAGTTCATACCGCGGAAGAGCCTCAAGGCCCCCGTGTTCGTATAAGGAGACGCCCAAGGGGTACTAATGCGTACCAGTATGCGATTGAAATCTTAAAAAGATACCGTGTCTGGGACGAAGTCCCCCAATCCGTTCGAACCTATCTTTTGAAGGCTGATCCCAAGTATGATAATATCCAGGCGGGGGAGCTGGATGGAAAACCCCAATACCACTTTCGGGTGATGGGTCCAGAGTACATGCTTGACGCGGCGGCGAGGAAAGCCGAGGACCTCGGATTTTCTCCCCACATACTGGTTGCAAGCCTGAACGACATGGAGACCTTGGACGCGACCGAAGTGTTGGCGTATCTGGCTCGAGAGATCGATTTTTATGGTAGACCGTTTAAGCCCCCGTGTGTTCTCCTCTGTGGTGGTGAACTCCTAGTTACCGTCGGAAAGGCAACGGGAGTTGGCGGTCGAAATCAAGAGTTTGTGCTCTCAGCAGCTCCTCTCATTGAGGGTAACGAGAACATCGTTGTGGCGTCGGTTGACTCCGATGGAACGGATGGGCCGTCGGATGCAGCGGGGGGGATGGTGGATGGCTTCACGATGGCGCGGCTTCGGGGAGCAGGGATTGACGTGTTTGAGGAGCTTCATAATCATAACTCCTTTCATGCGTTGAAGGCGCTTGGCGATAACTTCGTCACGGGGGTTCGAGGAACCAATGTTCGAGATCTTCGCGTAATCTATATTGACAATAAGTAAAAAGGTGAAACCTGCATACCAATTACGACTGGAACCCGCATCCCTTTTTGTTAACTGATCCTGCTATGGACGACGTCTACGCTTGTAACGACTAGCTAGTTATTTCAAAGGTGTGTAGATACCTTGTGGTTTCTTACCCAGCTTGGTGACTGACCCCGTTTTCAAAGCGATTCTTTTCAAAACTTTCATTTTTGAGTTTGTTCCATCCCGCGATGGTTCCTTACTTAATATACTCACCTGTTCGAGAAAAACGAAACAGTTCTCGAGACAATGGGTAGAATGGGATGGAACGAAACTTGTTTATCTGTTAGGGTGTAACGTTTCCGCCATTCGTTGCCTTCCATATTTTTATGAAAACGGATGTAAAGTATTTAGCGTTTTTTCCTACTCGGTCATTTCTTAGTTGGTACATGTTCTTGGGGTCTTCACGTTTTCTATTTTCTTTCAACGGTCCACAGTGTACCCCGCGGATAATCCTTGAGGATGATTCCCGTTTCCTTGAGTTTTTGCCTGATCTCATCGGCTTTCTTCCACTCCTTGTTCTTCCGCGCAAGGTCTCTCTCAGCAATGAGTCTCTTCTCCTCATCTGTCAACTCGTGGGTCCTCTCCAATTCGAGGCCGAAGACGCCTCCTAACTCGATAATCAAATCGTAAATACTTTGAAGAAGAACGGTATTGGCCTTCATAGAGAAGGCTTGATTCCCCAGTTTTATCAGCTTAAAGAATTCTGAAGAGGCTTCTGGCGTGTTGAAGTCTGTGTTCATGGCTTTAAGAAAACGCTGGTGAATGATTTTTACCTCTGCTGTCACTCTCTCGTCTTTATCATCTTCCCTTCCCTGGTCTCCCACCAGAATTCCTTGCCTCAGATTGTCCAAGGCCTCGAATACTCTTTTCAGACTTCTTGACGATTGTTTGAGGCCTTTTTCGGAGTAGTCGATGGGGCTTCTGTAGTGAGTTGAGGTGATAAACAAGCGGAAGGCATTCACGTCATACTCTTTTAAGAGGTCTCTGACTGTTATGAAATTTCCAAGAGACTTCGACATCTTCACGCCGCCTATCGTTAGAAATCCAGTATGTAGCCAATACCTTACGACAGGGATTCGGCCTGTATATGCTTCGGATTGAGCTATTTCATTTTCATGATGAGGAAAGATCAAGTCTCTTCCTCCACCATGGATATCAAATTGCTCGCTAAGATACTTCATCGATATGGCCGAGCATTCGATGTGCCATCCCGGCCTGCCCTTACCGAAGGGGCTTTCCCAAAAGGGTTCATCTTTCTTTGAGCTTTTCCACAGGGCAAAGTCGGCAGGGTTTCTTTTTCTCTCATCAACTTTCACCCTCGCTCCCACCCACACATCGTCCAAAGATTGATTGGAAAGTTTGCCCAAACTCAAACTCTTGGTAACATCAAAGTACACGTCACCATCGATTTGGTAAGCGTATCCTTTTTCTATGAGACCTAGGATTATTTTGATGATTTCTGGGATATTGTCTGAGACCCTTGGATACGCATCAACGAGCGTAGCATTGAGGGTCTTCATGTCGTCTAAGAAGATTCTTTCAAATTTCCTCGCCAAGTCCTTGGGAACTACGTGAGATTCTTGGGCTCTCGCAATTATCTTGTCGTCAATGTCTGTGATGTTTACAATATAGTTGATCTGGTAACCCCGATACGTTAAGTATCGTGCTATCATGTCGAAGATGATCAAGGTTCTTGCATGACCTATGTGTGGTAAGTCGTAGACCGTGGGTCCACAAACGTAGATCCGCACTTTCCCTTCGTCGATTGGTTTAAATGGAATCAATCGTCCACGCAGGGTATCAAACACTGTTAACATCATCCTCGTTCACCTGTTGGTCGATAGTGTTGTAACCTTTATTTGATACCTATTTTGATTTCTTGTTAACGTTCCTCATGGCATTATCCTTCGTTCATTACAGTTGTCATATTACTCGTTGAAGCTCTTCTGGTAGAACGGTCAAGATTCTGCCTGAACTCCTAGATTTTTCCTTTGTTTATCCTGCTGTGAAGATCAAGGGCAACGCTTTCAGCCCAAAAGGGTTTGCCCAACATCATGGATGTTTTAGGGTCATTAAGAGCTTTCAATTCTAGGTGCAAGATAGTATTGCAGTCGTCCACTTTGGGGTAACTCAAAGTTCAATCGCACCGGCATATCTTTGGAAAATTCTATGGTAACGATGTCGGAGACTTTGGAGGCAGATTTTATCATCTCAGAGAGATAACTCAGGCTAAACATTGCCTTGGATGCTTCCTTGACTTCAAAGCCCAGAATCTCCTCGCTTTCCTTACCCACATCGATGGTGACGCTTCCCAGGTACCCGGAGGCCGTTATGATAAATGTGTCGTCAGTCGTCTCGAATTGGATGTGGTCGCTCACTGTGGAAGCGTCGTCCACGGCATTCCTCATGCAGGTCGTTGTTATTTTGACCGTGGAATTAAATGAAATCTTGGGTGTCGGGACCTCTTCGGTTGACGCCTCCAATGTTGCCATTCGAAAAACGCGAGTGTATTTATTCTTCAATGTCATCTTGAGCTTTGCCGTTTTCTCTTCTAATTCGAGGTTGATGGATTCATCGCCTCCCACCCTCCTCAGAAGTTTAAGCATCTCACTGACGTTGATACACAGCTTAGTGGGTTCATCGCACACATATTCCTCGAAGATCGTCTTTGGCCACTCAAAATCGACCATGGCGACATGTGAAGGGTCCATTGCTCTTAGTTTAATGCCTTCTGCATTCGCGTCAAAACTTGCTTCGTCTACAAGGGTTGCGATTGCCCCGACTAAATTCTTCCAAAGTCTTGCATCATTCATTCGGATACTGAACAACTTTTTTTCCCCGGTAAAACATGATGAATAAGAGGCTCCTTAAATCCTCTTCGCTCGATAATGTTGTGAGGAGAACTATATAACGATTGAGTCGTGTGCCTATTTGAGTTAGGTGAGTTAGGCGTTTTCCCTCCATGTATGGTTACAGTGGGTCCATC
>DAOVBJ010000174.1 GCA_030670615.1 Candidatus Bathyarchaeota archaeon
CATTTTGCCCAGAAGCAGAGGAGCGTAGCGCGCGCGACTCTATTGTAACAATATTGTGCTTATCGTGGTTCAACCACAATCAAACCCTTTGTAAGGGGTGTTCTAGTGAATTGTTCTATGCCAACAGCACATGCTGGCGCACGCGGACGAAATAAGTTCGTTTATCACGTTTTTTGTGTCTTGCATTTTGATTATTGCTTTCCCAAAGCGTTGTATGCCTCTCGTGATTGGTGACGAGGAATTCACACGCGCTTCATTTCTAATTAAACCGACGTGGCGGTTGGTGAACTTTGCCTACTAGATCCGGTGTCTGTCAAGTAAAGGCAAAACCACCTCAAGACCTCTCTCAACCACGTGTCTTCAGGCGTTTTCTCCAAGGCGTTGGATAATTTCTTCAGCATCAAAGACCCGTCAAATGAAAGCATCACGTGAAATCGGAAGCCTTTCTGCTCCGACATCCATTTTGAATATCTCTCCACCCACTCCATCACGAGTCGTTTCAGCCGAACACAGATTAGATGTTTCTCCGTGGAGGATAACTCCGAGGACAGCTTCTCCCCCGTAAGTATATCTTGTATCTCTTCCAAGCCAAATTTCTTATGCAATCTCCTGAACAACTTGGCCATGTCTCCTCGCACGTTGGTCCCCCCTGCCACTTCCCCGAGCACAGAGGCAAGGTCCGGGCAGACTTCATACATCCTTCGATCCACAAGAGGATTGACAAGCTCGTGGTACTCTCTAACCAGTTCCAAGGCTGCCTTAGAGAGGTATGATTCGTCGATCTCCAAGTCCGACAGAATGAACCCAGACGTGGATTCCGAAATAGCGTGGAAGGCTGGCTCTGCCAAGAACCTGCGAAGTCCAGTGTAGCCGGAAAACACGCATTCCATCTTCTCAAGTCCTAAAGTCTCTTCTATCATGTGGATCGGTTGGAAAAAAACCTTCGGGAGCCTCTTGAACGTTTTGGGGGATGTACTGGTCATAGTCTCTGCAGACATGTACACCTGAGCCTCCGATGATGCCTCGTCAGAGAGATAGTAGACTGGACGACCAGTCTTCTCGCTGATTTTCTTTTTGAGCTTACCCTCTCCCTCCAACCCACACTTGTACTTGAGTAATGTTGATCTTGAGCATCGTCCGCCTTCGACGAAATGATCTATAAAATCCTTGAATCTCACTTCTCCCCGCTTATAGACGAATACTAAGATGTTTTCCTTCACAAGTGTTACCAGACCAATGGTCTAACCACTAGACCATATAAACCTATGTGTTCACCTATGACAGGTGAATTAACTTGAGAATCTACGAAACGCTGAGGAAGGTCCGTAGGGTGAAAACGTCGCGAGGAGCCTCTTATGAGTACCTTATAAACATTCCTCGAGAGTGGGTTGAGGCCGTGGTCAGAGAACTAAAAGTCGGCTTGACCGAGGAAGCAGAGAAGGAGACAACCCTTTACCTTAAGATACGCTACGATGGTAAGCTCGAGATGGAGCCAAAAGCCGTAACTCGCTGAGGGGGGCTGAAGCGTTAGGTTGCTGATTGCAAGTCTGTGGCAAGGATCGCCCGAGACTAACTCCTCAAAAGTGCCTGGGCAGCACTCAGAGAGCTGATGGAGGAATTCCATAGTATGAGTAAGGTAAAGCCCTCAAGTAAAAGCTGTACCCGTGGTAAGGGCTTACGTTCGACTCAGAGTAAGGTTGCCACTAAGAAGGATGCCATAATAAAATACCATATAAACAGCCCTCAAATGACCACCTGTGAGATTGCTGAGAAGCTGAAAACCAGCTCTAGCTACGTTTGGAAGGTGCTCTCTGAAGCACGGAAGCCAGGTAAGGAAATACGTGGGCGTAGGGGTCGTATTTTCGCTCATGGTAAGGTTTTCTATGAAGATTTTGTGGATATGCGTTGGCTAGCTAGTTTGAGCGCTGTAGTGGTTAATCCTCGTACTGGTATGAGGCAGATAGGGTTTAAGGGTAGCGGTGATCCTTGCAGTTGTCAGATCCACAGCAATGGGCATATTGTGGTTTTTCCGCGTTTCAGTGGTTGGCGTTCTTGGTTGGCTGATGCTCTTGTTAAGCATGGTTGGGATTACGGTAGGGCTCGTCTTTTGGTTGATCATTGTCAGCTGACAGTCAAAGTTGCAGAGTGTGGGATTAAGCCGGAGGATCCAACATTTCTCCCCAAGGATCTTTATTTGGAGACTGAATGGGGCGTCGTAGTTTGTAGGGACAATAGTCCGGAGAAGGGGGTGCTAGAGCTTAGGCTATTCATTCCGAAGATGCAGTCATATCTAGGCATCCCTGAGATCAGGAAGAGCCTTGAGCTTTTGGAGCAGGGATCGCTTACTACAGCGCAGAGATTGAGGGCGCTGGAGGCTTTGTTTTACATGTTGATTAAGTTGTTGCAGAAAGATCATGCTTTTTCAAGGGATGGCTAGTGAGATGAAAGAGGGAGTAGAAGTTCAGCTTAGGGACATAATTCGACCCGGCGTAAGCCATGGCCTCGACTTTGTAAATCTTAACGAGTTGAGGAAGAGGACTGGAATAGCTCCAAAAGAAGTTTTAAAGTTCGCCTTGGCTGAAATTCTATGCAATGCACTTGACAAAGACGCGACTGAAATCGACATCGGCGTACAAATCGACGGAGATTTTTATAGGCTGACAGTCAGTGACAACGGGAGTAAAAAGCTGACGCTAAAAGAGATCAAGCTGATACTTGACTTTGAAAACAAGGCTAGTAGTAAGCGTGGATTTCTAAAGGTTTCTAGGGGCTACCTTGGAAACGCCTTGAAGTGCATCTTCGGCTACTCCTACGCACTTGCTGAGTCGAAGGGTCTCACTCCTCCCGACGTCACGGTGAAGACCGCCAACCGTGAATACAGAATCACCTTAAAACCGGATAGAATAAAAGAAGTCATCAAGTCGGAGATTGTGACCATAAAGGGAGAATACGATGGCTTCACCACGTTCATCGTGAAATTCCCTAAAGACGACATAACCAGCGAACTATACCAGAGACGCCATCCTTCTAGTCCTTCGGTGCTAACAGACCTAATTTTTGCCACAAGCATGGTCAACCCTACACGAAGGATTTCATACAACATCTTCGGCGAAAAAGGGACATGGGGTTCAGCAGAAGAGACTAAGGCCATCAGGCAAGAGACATCGGTTTTGTGGTACACCGGCAAGCAGTTCCTATCTCTATACAGAGACTTCGTTAGGGCCAC
>DAOVBJ010000016.1 GCA_030670615.1 Candidatus Bathyarchaeota archaeon
GAAAATGTCTGAGCTCGTCTTTCTCTTTTTTTGTTTACTTCGAGGCAAATCCGTCCCCTACGAGAAACATGCTATTGGCGATAAGGGTTAAATCGCTGTCCAAGGTAAATCATGCTTCTTACCGCTATCTACTGTTACAGCTGTTTTAACCTTCGACAACTAAATCACTCTCTACTAATAAAAGCATAACGATTAACATTTTACGGCGACACAAGCACTGCCCCAATTTTTCTTCACCTCAAGCATTCACAGTCAACATAACAAGGCATTACTTCAAGAATCTTTGTCCCAGAGCAGATCCATGCGGGGGCACCTCCCATAATCAAATTAACCGTGGTACTTTGAGGTCTGTGAGATGGACGCGGATATCGGAGAAAAACCAGAATCAAAGGGTATCCCTTTTCCTTTTTCGGGGAAGGAACAGAGGTTTGTACCAGTGAAGAAGATTGGGTAAGACTACCCGTCAAATCAATGCATTTGTGATTTTTCGGTGAGTTAGCTAGACTTTAAAATGCGTTTCGATGTCATGAGTCTTCTTGCATTTCGTCGTGGTTTGGAGAGTGTCCTCGTCCAAGACAGTTTAACCAGAGCGCTCTTGAAGTTCCATCCGATTGTCTCATCAACTCTTCTTCAGAGTACTTATGAAGTGTTTAGAGGAGTTCAATAAAAAGTTCAATAAAGGGCTTCAATTGATAGAATCAGAGAGGAATGTTATATGTCTTCAATTAGGAAGCCACGGGTCCTTATCACCGTCGAGTCAGTACGCCAAGTCCACGGGGAAGTGTTGAGACGCCTACAGGAAATAGCCGACGTCGATGTGGTGAAGTCTTCCACTTTCTCGCGTAAAAACGAGCTGCTACAAATAATCGGTGATTATGAGGGTGCAATCATCACGTCTAACATCCCCTTTGACCGGGAGGTAATAGCTAAGGCTGAGAAGCTTAAGGTCGTTTCACGACTCGGTGTCGGTTATGACCGCGTTGACGTCAAAGCCGCTGTTGAGCGGGGCGTATACGTCACTAATGCTCCCGTTCTATCGGAGACTGTGGTGGAACTAGTTTTTGGTCTTCTTTTTGCTGCTGCGAGGAACATTTCTAAGGCTGATGCCTACATCAAGGGTGGGAAGTGGATGGTGCGGGAGGAGCGTGTAAAATTCACCGGTGTAGACTTTTTCGGTAAAACCTTGGGAATCGTTGGCTTAGGACGCGTAGGCTCCCTCTTGGCTAGGCGGGCACGAAGCTTTGACATGACGTTGTTATATAATGACATCGTCCGGCACAGAGTCCTTGAAGAAGAGCTTGACGTACAATTCCTTCCTTTGAATGCGCTTCTATCTCAAGCCGATTTTGTCTCAATCCATTCCCCCTTAACCGAGAAGACGCGAGGGCTAATTGGCGAGAAGGAGCTCAAGACTATGAAGCCGAGTGCTATCCTGATAAACACGTCGAGGGGTCCCGTGGTGGACGAGGCCGCCCTCATCACGGCCTTAACGGAAGGATGGATCGCTTGCGCAGGTCTGGATGTGTATGAGAATGAGCCTATCCACCCAGACAGCACCCTTCTCACACTGGATAACGTCGTACTCACCCCGCATCTTGGCGCTGGAACCCACGAATGCAACGAACGCGTTGTTTCAGCTGCCGTGGAAAACACCATCCTCGTGTTGAAAGGCGAGAAACCCCTCTACCCAGTCACTTCCTAATCCTCTTTGCTTCACGCTCGCTATTCCTTCCTGTTTCTCTTCCCTCATCTATCGAATTCGTAGGCAGCTATCCCCTATAGACTCACGAGCTTGGAGTCCATTGCGGGTGTCGACCGCGGTAGACAAATGTGTGTGACAACCTTTGATCGGGCGGGTGCTAAGGTTAATATGGGTGTGGTCTTCCCTAATTCTTAAATTTCAGGATAAATTTTATCTCTTGACGCGTGATAACGGTGGAACGGAGAAACAGAGACGCAGCGAGAAGGGCTTCCCTGCCTAAACGATATAACCCAGAGAGGGTCGAAGCGAAGTGGCAGGAATATTGGCTGACGCCCGAGGTGTATGAGAACGCCTATAAATTCCGTAAAGACGATGTGACAGACCCTGTCTTTGTCATCGACACTCCGCCTCCGTTTACTTCGGGGAAGCTTCATATGGGCCACGCCTATTGGAGCGTCCTGAATGATACTATTGCCCGATACAAGCGGATGAGGGGTTATAACGTCCTATTGCCGCAGGGTTGGGATTGCCAAGGTCTGCCCACGGAGTTAAAGGTTCAGAACACGTGGCAGGTTTCAAAGGATAACAAAGAGCTTTTCAGGCAACGATGCGTCGAATGGACGGAACAGATGATCTCCAGCATGAAGCAGGCCATGACTTCACTTGGCTACAGACCTGACTGGGAGCAGTTTGAGTATCGCACAATGGACAAGACTTATCGCCGTATGGTCCAGTCCACTCTGTTACGATTCTTTGACGAGGGATTGATCTATCGAGACCTTTACCCGGTGCATTGGTGTCCCCACTGTGAAACGGCTTTAGCCCAAGCCGAGCTTGGTTACATCGAGAAACAAGGCTCGTTATACTACGTTCGCTTCCGCTACGACGGAGGATTCGTTGAAGTCGCTACCACGCGGCCTGAGCTGTTTTCTGCGTGTCAGGCGTTAGCGATTCATCCCGAAGACGACCGACATGCATTCCTTGTCGGGATGCAGGTGAAGGTCCCCCTCTTCACACGAACGGTTCCTGTACTCGTTGACGAGGACGTTGACCCAGACTTCGGGACGGGAGTCGTCATGATTTGCACCTTCGGTGACGAACAGGACATTAAGTGGCAGCAAAAGTATGGTTTACCCCTTTCGAGGGTGATTGATGAACAGGGTGTTCTCGTTAACTCAGGACAATACAGTGGCCTCAGTGTCGCTGAAGCGCGAACTGGCTTGGCTCACGACCTTGAAGCAGGGGGACACCTCTCGAAGAGAGAAGAGATCCGTCACCAAGTCCTATGCCACACGGATAGGCAGGATTGTCTGTCCCCAATCGAGTTCATCGTGAAAGATCAATTCTTCATCAAGACAAAGGTCTTCAAAGAAGAGGTGATAGCGGCTTGCGCCGAAATGAAGTGGCGGCCTGAACACCTCTTTCAAAGGCTCGTTGACTGGGTGAACAGCATCGAGTGGGACTGGCTCATCTCGCGGCAGCGACTCTACGGAACTCCCTTGCCCTTCTGGTACTGCCTTGACTGTAAGACGATCATCCCTGCCAAGATGGAGCAACTTCCAGTGGATCCAACGAAGGCAGAAAAACCGGTACAGACGTGTCCAAAATGTGGGTCCTCAGCTATTGCAGCCTGCGAAGACGTATGCGATTGCTGGGTGGACTCAAGCCTAACGCCCCTCGTCATCTCCGGATACTTCGATCGAGAGGATTATTTTCAAGTGGCCTACCCGACAAGCATGAGGCAGCAGGGCCACGACATTATTCGGACCTGGCTCTATTACACTGTCCTTCGCTGTTTACTCCTGACTGGAAAAAAGCCCTTCAAGGAAGTAATAGTCAATGGTCACATCTTGGGGCCCGATGGGTATCGGATGTCCAAGTCCCGGGGGAACGTGATAGACCCCGAAGAAAAGATTGACGAGTATGGCGCGGACTCCATACGACAGGCCCTCCTCTCGTTGACTCTGGGCTCAGATTTTTCCTTCAACTGGGAAATCGTAAAATACTGTAAGGGCTTTCTCCAGAAGTATTGGTCAGCCCTTCGATTCGCCTACCGATTCACCAAAGAATACCAGCCCTCCCCTCTAGAAGAGGAGCATTTAACCACGATTGACAAGTGGATCCTCTCCAAGCTAGTCAAAGCCCTTCAAGTCGTCTCCGAGAGCATGGATAACTTTCAGTTCCACACAGCAGTATTCGCGATTCAAAACTTCTTCTGGCACGACTTCTGCGATCAATACCTCGAAGCAGTAAAGCATCGACTGTATGACAAAAAGAGTGAAGAAGACTTTGCAGCAGCCCAATACGCCCTACACACCGTGTTATGGAATATCACCCTCGCTCTCACGCCTATCTGCCCCCACATAACCGAGGAAGTCTATCAACTCATCTGGTTTGACGAGCAACATCCGACGATACATGCATTTAAATGGCCTGACGCAGGAGCCATCCCCTTTGATGCGGAGGAGAAAGCGAAGGGAGACATCGTCGTTGAAGCGCTGACGACGATCAGAACCGAAAAAGCGAGGGCCGGCATTCCCCTGAGTAAAGACATCGAAATACTCATGATAACGGCTTCACCCGCGAAACTAATTATCCTACAAGAAAATGAGGAAGAGATAAAGAGGGTGCTCCACATCAAACGGTTACGATTCGAAGAGGGCAACGCTTTGAAAGCAGCAATTCTGTAGTGTTACCTGATTCCCTAGCCAGTTTCAGCGGAAATCGACATATACACTATTTTTTCTTTTCTTATTACAGTCTATATCGTAGAATCGCTGCAATTCCCCCGAAGCTTGAATGAAGCTCCACGCCTTCCTCCGTCTGAGTGGAGATGACTTCAACGTCGGCTCCTGTTTGCTCAGCTAACTTTGCCAGCTCCTCGATCACGTCCTGAACACCACTTATTTTGAGGTTGGGATAGGAGCATTTAGGACATTGCTTGCCCGTTAACTCCCTTTTAAAGTCTTGGATGCTCTTGTTTTTCACCGTTTCCTCCTTCGCATAGTCGCAGTTCGTGCATTTGAGGGATATTCGGCTCTCATTGAAGTCTTCAGAGATGAGGAGGCTTCTAACCACTCCTCGCGTTAAAGCGTTTCGAACCTCATTCTCTCCATCGGTGGACTTTCCTGTGTCGTGACCCACTTCATATAGAAAGCCTTGGACAATCTTTTTCTCCTTAAAGTATTGGACTTCTCTCAAGATTTCTTGTGACTTCGCCACCGTCTCTTTCACGCCGTACTCTCCTGTATAGCTGGTGTCAACGGTTGCGAGAGCCTTGTCCCTTAGGGTGTAGTGGGTGTATTCGCCTTTTTGAAAATCGTCTTTTGTCGGGCCAGGCCCACCGAAGATTATGCCCTTCAAGTCAGGAATGGGCAGGAAAATGTCGTCAATATAGCCTCCTACCCGCTTATAGTATTCATTGACTTCCATCTCCCGATTCCTCTCGAAGCGTCTTTGAGACTGACCGCCAGCATCGTGTTTCCCAGGAAGACCTGACGTAATGTTCTTGACGATCTCTAGTGTCCTTCCCCTAAGGGTCGCTATGGTCGCCTCGCTGCCGTCGACAGTGACAATACCATAGGTGTCTCTTTCCTTTAACATCTCTTCCAAGGGCTCTATGTGGAACCTTTGGTCACACCGATAATAGTACAAGGAGATGGGTTCCGGCGGCTCTAACACGTATGTCTCTATTTTTTCGCTGCCAGCTCCGTTTTGAGGGATCGCTCCGCAAAAAATCACCAACCCATTCTCGGGAGGAGCTTTAAACAGTCGGAGGCGTTGCAAGACCTTTTCAATGGCGTCTACCACATTTTTCTTGGTTGATTTCGACTTGATGTTCGAAGCGGTACCGTATTCCTGTCGCAACATATTCATTACGTCACTTATCTGCCTGTCACTCGGCACGTATAAGCTGATTAACTCTGTGTGACGCCCCTCCTTCGAAGCCAGAGTGGCCAATAACTTGTTTAAGCGAAACCTTAACAGGGAATCCCTTTTTATGGACAACTTGATATAACACCATGAACCTTAGAAAGTCTTCACTTTTAACTCGGGAAGGACCTTATTAACCTTCTCTACCCTTACTACTAGATCAGCCTCTGCTGTCCAACAGGGTTTACCTTCCATTCAAAGGGCGGCTTCGAAGACACTCTTTCAATAATACCTCTATCCTCTAAGTTATGAAGGTGATGGAGGATCGTCGAATAAGTTACGCCGATTTCTCCAGACAACCCCGTTGCTGTTGCTGAATCCTTCTCCAGCCTCCGCAGGATTTCGGTTCGCCGTTCCAGTCCAGGCTTTACATTTCGAAATCCTGAAAGCCAAGCATTAGGATGATAAACTCTTCGCATACGCAATACATACTTGAGTCATTGGTAGAATTTATCTTTTTTTCGTTCACGCTAGCTATCTCTACGGTCTTGAGGATGCAACTCTTGAAGGAGAAAAGAAGCATCGCCACCACTATAACGGAGTTCCAGCCCTTCTTTTTATAAGAGATCTCCTTTAGCATAAGACCCCCTGTAGGTTGATGTAGCTAGCTCCCTCAGCTCTAAACAATATTAACCGTAAAGTTTCAATATCAGGTACTTACCTTTCTAGACGTGTTATAGGAGAGTTACATTTGAAACAATCTATCGGTTCAAGAACGCTTGCTTTTCCAACTCCTACCTGGGTTGTTGGAACATATGATAGTGAAGGAAAACCCAATGTCATGACTGCGGCGTGGGGTGGGATTTGCTGCTCAAGACCTCCCTGCGTATACGTCTCTCTCAGAAAGGCTACATATACCCATGGCAATGTTGTGAGCAGAAGAGCGTTTACCATAAATATTCCCTCGGAAAAATACGTCAAGGAAGCAGACTACTTTGGTATCGCTTCGGGAAGAGATGCTGAAAAATTTTCTGTCAGTGGACTTACCCCGGTGAAGAGTAGTGTCGTCGATGCTCCGTATGTCGATGAATTCCTTTTAGTTTTAGAGTGTAAGGTGCTTCGCATCGTTGAGCTTGGATTGCATACGCAGTTCGTTGGAGAAATCATGGATGTCAAAGCCGATCCATCGGTTCTTACGGAAAATGGGGTTCCTGATATTACTAAAGTGAAGCCAATTATCTTCGAACCGGGCAATAGACGATATTATCGACTCGGCTCCTGTTTAGGACAGGCTTTTTCGATAGGGAAGGAACTTCAGTCGAATCAGTTGTAAGTCCACGCGCTTTACTCATATCTTAGGGCATCGAGTGGCTTCATTCGTGCAGCTTTCCACGAGGGATACGCACTTGATAGCAACGCGATGATGATTGACGCTACTACTGCGATGACAACGTATTGAAGGCTGATTATAGGCGTATACGCGAAGGACATGTCTCCAGGTGGACCCATACCGGAAGATTGACTGGATGGCATATTTGAACCGGGGTCCGGCGGTCCGAAATCCCCCATTTCTCCTAGCAGGAGGGGTATGGCAAATGCCGCTGCTATACCTAGCCCAAGTCCCATAATGCTCCCGAATATGCCGATGAAAAACCCTTGTGACATGTATAGGGTTAATACACTTTTGTCTTTCATGCCAATGGCCTTTAGGATACCGATTTCCCGTATTCTTTCGAGAACCGATATCATCATGATGTTAAACGTTCCTAGGCCTGCTGCGATGAAAGAGATGCTTACTACTCCCACGAGGAGGATGTTTATCTGTGATGTGATAGTGACTACCGTGTTGGAGATCTGTTTGATTGAGGTCACGCTTGCTCTATCGCCAAAAACGTATCCTATTTGTTCAGTTATTTGATCGATGTTTTCAGGGTTTTCAGCTGTTACGATAATAAGGGTGTATCCGCTTCGGGGCATAAGAGTCTTCATGTACGTTAGTGGGATGAGTATTGTATTATCGGGTTGAAATATTAGTGAAGCGCCATAATCATCCAATATTCCAATAACAGCCATTGTATTTATGGTGCTGGATGCTTGGATCACTATTGGTTGGCCGACCACAAATTGCGTTTCTCCCAAATCATCGACAGCAATTTTACTGCCTATAACGACTTGCGGGGCCGGAACATCGGTGTAGAGTGCTCCCGCCGATAATTTGATTTCACCCAGTACGTTTTCAATGCCTAAAGATGAAACGCCCATGAGGGTAACAGGTTCATCAAGGCCGAATACTTCAACGTTTGTATTAATAACTGGAGTTACGGCTGCAACGTCTTCTAAACTAGCTAACCTTACAACATCAGCGTCTGCGAATAGTGTCCTGCCCCCCACCGTCACCATAATGTTCTCCGGTCCTAAGGTTTCGAGACTTTGAACGATCTCGTGTTGCACGCCTTCAACTTGAGAGGATAGAGCGATTATGCTTGTCACACCGACTGCTATAGCTAAGATGGTTAGGATGCTTCTGCTTTTACGTTGCTTCAGCTGGCGCCATGAAAGGGTTAAGATGTCGAGGATGTTCATCTTAGCTAGTATTCTCCTCTGTTACGCTTTCTCCGCCAAAGCACGATGATAACGACTGCCGATATCGCTACCAACCCACCTATTAATAACGCGCCTCGAAATGGGGGTCTTTGGGTGTCCTGAGGGGTTCCAGGAGATGCGTTTGTTTCGTTGGATATACTGACAGGAATATTGAATATGGTATCATAGGTCTTCCTCAAATTGTCCATATAAGTGAGCGTAACAGGTATTATTATCTCGTGTTCGGTCGTATTTTCGAGCTGTAAATTAATCGTGAAGGTGGTTGGGAGATTTAATTTAATGTCTCCGATGTAGACTGATTTGGGTCCAAACGTCTTGATGGGTAAGTTCTCTAACTCAGGTGATGCAGAGGCCGCGTAGGCGGTCGACGTTCCAATGTTGGTGATCGTGATTGTGGCTGAAAACGGGCTTCCGATGCGGGGTTCTGAGGGTATAACGACTTGATCGGTTAACGAGATGTCGATGAGTCCTCGAAGAAGAAAATTAAGCGCATAACTTTCACTTTGTTCTAGCCAAACCTCCTCATCAAAGTATGTGGCATACAAGTTTATTGACGCGGTGGGCGACAGGATGTTTGAAGGCACATATATTTCGAGGCTCACTTGGATGCTGCCCGTCGGCGAAATGCTATCGTAATGAAAAATGGTTTGATCCGACAATATTTTTAAGTTGTTATCTGGAGACAGAGTGAGCTCCACATTGGATAAAGTGTGGTTACCCGCGTTCGTTAGAGTGATATTAACCTGATTGTGTTCGCCAATCGTCAGCTCGTTTGGAGTTAGCTTTGGAATTAAGGGGAGGATTGGGGTTGACTTTACTAGTAATTGGAGCTTTTCTGAACTGCGGTATAATACGTTACTGGGTCCAAAATAGCTCACGTCTATCGTTACCGGAATGATGTTTCCGCGTGTTCCACGAGGAACGACTATTTCAAGGGGAGATACTGTGCTGTTTCCTGGTTCCAGATCTCCGAGAGATAACGGAGCTACAAACTCCGTGGAGACTCCACTAGCAACTGCGTCACCTATTTCAATGTTATGTGCAACCGCATCCCCTTCATTTTCAAATTCAATCCAAATCGTCTGTTTTCCCTCGTAGACATTATCTTCTTGGGAGGAAAGCCTTAAAGCTGGTTTACCTGTCACTTCGAAGACAATTTCGAGGGTGTCAATCGAGTTCACGTATCTTGAGCGTTTGTATTTAAGAGTAAGGACAGCGGTGTGACTTCCTAAATCAACGTCTTCGGAAAGATATACGGGAAATCCAAGGGATATGACAGAGCCACTCGATATGGGCCCTGTGTACTGGACGGTTACTGTTTCACCACCGCCTACGGCTTCAAAGTCATCAGGAAACTGTAGATCCGCTAATAGGTCGTTGAATGAGTAATCCAGCTCATATCTTAGAACTACCGTTAACGTTTCTATATTTCCCGGAGACGCCTCTGCTTGTTGGTCGTCACCCCAATAGACGTTAATGAATTGAAAGCTACCTCCAGCGGCACGAACAAATTGGATGTTGGATATAACTATTATTGATATCAAGAGAATTAATCCAAAGTGAAGTTTTATTTTCATTTTTTTACGCGACCTCCTCGATTACTTTTCCGTCTTTAAGCATGATCGTTCTATCACAAAACTTTGGTAGTTCTATGTCGTGAGTGACCATGAGCACGGTCGTTCCAAAGTTTTCAACTGACTTTCTGAACGCTTCGATGACGCCATATCCCGTTTCGCTATCGATGTTTCCTGTCGGTTCATCGGCAAGGATTAAAATGGGGTCATTGATTAATGCGCGAGCAATTGCCACTCGCTGTTGTTCCCCGCCACTCAGTTCCGTCGGTTTCTTTGACGTTTTGTCGGTGAGGTTGAACACTTCTAGAAGTTTTATTGCTTTGGCTCTTCGTGTCTTCCGATTCACGTTTGCTATGGCACTAGAAAGCTCGACGTTCTCGACGGCTGACAGGTAGGGAATTAGGTTGAAAAATTGGAAGATGAATCCAATGTCTCTGTTTCGATATTCCGCCAGCTTATCACTGTTTAATTTCGAGATATCGACATCATTTACTATGACGCGTCCCCTCGTTGGACTGTCCAATCCGCCAACTATGTGCAGCAGCGTTGATTTCCCTGATCCTGATGGCCCCACAATAGCGACGAACTCGCCTTTATTGACCCGGGTTTCGACTCCCCGGAGAGCTGGAAACTCGATGTCTCCCACTCGATAGGTCTTCCATAAATCCTCGACAACAATCAGTTGTTCCATAGTACTCTACCCATGCTTTCGTAGACCGTGGTCACTCAAATATGACCTCAGAAACTTTTCTTCGGGTTTCTTTGATGATTTTTTCTATCTCTGAGGACTGTTTTTCTGTCAAATCAGAATAATTCATCATTAATAAACCTGCCAGATTACGCACTTCTTTATGCAGTCCCCTTCTTTTACTAATGAACGTTTCCATGTGCTCAATTTGTTTTTGAAATCCGCTTTCCTTTGTTTTGAGAAACTCTTTTCCTTTTAGAGTTATTGAGTAAACTTTTTTCCCATCCATTTCTTCCAAGCTGACATACCCCTGTTCCTCAAACGCTTGAAGAATGGGGTATATGGCGCCAGAGCTCGGTTGATACAGGCCGTTGAATTCATCTTGAAAATGCTTCATAATTTCGTAACCATGTATGGGTCTTTCATTAATTAACTTAAGCATCATGTATCGAAGGAGACCCCGCCGAAAAAAGCGAGCGATTTTCATCGGAAACATGGCGTTGACGACATATCGAAGATATATTTATACATTGCTAAAACACGTCGTAAATACCTCACAAAACAAACATAGAATTCGTGACATAGATACGGAACGTATTTTATAACGTGTTTTCACGATAAGAGGCTTCATCAAATAGCAGCGTTCATGATTCCGCAGATTTAAAGCTTTCACGAATTTATACTGGTTCGACCAAGCACTTGACTGGATTCCTTTTCAAAAGCGTGAACAAAACGAAAGCTTTAGACTGGGCGACATAAACGAAGAACCTAAGATAACATATGCTTAATAGGTCA
>DAOVBJ010000024.1 GCA_030670615.1 Candidatus Bathyarchaeota archaeon
ATGGCAATACGTATGATGAAGCCGTTGTAGAAGCCTCTCGAATATGTGATGAACGGAACAGTGTCTTCATACACTCCTTCGATAATCCCGCTGTCATCGCTGGACAGGGCACCATCGGTCTGGAGATGATGAAAGACTTGCCCGATCTCGACGTAATCATTGTTCCGGTGGGTGGAGGCGGTTTGATCTCGGGAGTCAGCGTAGCCGTCAAGAACCTGAATCCCCCGGTTGCGATTTATGGCGTTCAGGCAGCGCGCTCTGCGTGATGGTGGCCTCCCTGAAAAAGGGTACTCCTGTGGATTTACAAAACGTTTACACTATTGCTGATGGAATAGCGATAAGACGGCCCAGTCGACTCACATTGGATATAACTAGACGGTTAGTCGATGAAGTCATCGTTGTGACCGATGACGAAATCGCCGACGCCACGTTCCTGCTGCTGGAACGAACGAAGCAAGTTGTTGAACCCGCCGGGGCCGTAGGCCTCGCTGCCTTGCTGAGCGGGAAAATTAATGTTACGGGAAAGAACGTGGGAGTGATAATCAGCGGCGGAAACATCGATATGTCGCTACTCGTCAGAATAGTGGAGAGGTCACTCTACAAGGAGTCCCGATTTGTAAAGATTTCTGGCTTACTCTCTGATAGACCGGGAGTCTTACAGAAGGTCTTAGCAATCATTGCTAATTATAAAGCCAATGTGGTAACAATAGACCATGACCGAACCGATCCCCGAATAAGCCTTGGGAAAGCAAGGATCACTCTGACCTTGGAGCTTCCTGAGAAACAGTATTTGCATAACCTGACCAAGAATCTTGAAGAAGCTGGCTACCCTTTTTCTACACTCCAATATCTGTGAGCTATTCCCCTTCTTTGGACTATAGAACCTGAAGCGAAGCCCACTGTCGACATACTATGGTAAAAAGCGTTAGAATCGAACATGTGGGTTAACCCAAGCACATGAAACAACAAAACTCAAAATAAGTATGTACCCGTAGGGATTTTTTGGTTCAGTCTGAGCCTCACGGTCTCTTACACGTCGTTGAAGAGGGGGTGCTTTGTGGTGATGCCTATATGTCAGTGGCATTATGTTTTGCGTCTTATCCCTGTGGCTTGAAGTCATAAACGAGTTACCCGCAAGAAGAGGGTTGATGGCGATGAAGAATCTACGTACTTATCCTAGGATCTATTATGAGTTGTTGTTCATCGGATTCTCCATCTTTTTAGGAATACGGCTCTCTGGGGCCTTTTTACCGATCCTTGCAAAGGATTTTGATCCGTCTGGAGCTCTCGTTGGATATGTGATGTCTGCCTGGTTTCTTGCAAGAGTCTTCATCGAAATGCCTTCTGGATTGATCTCTGATCGCATAGGCCTACGCAGATTATTCACGTTGGGGATCGGGTTATCAGCCGTCGGCTCGTTAATGTGTGCTCTCGCATCCTCCATATACTTCCTGATTGCGGGTCGAGCCCTCTGGGGGTTTGGGGCAGCACTCTTTTTCTCGAATAACACGGCCATGCTGATCGATCTCTTTGACTCGGAACAGCGAGGTCGAGCGGTAGGCACGTTCCAGGGCATTGAATTCATCGGCAGCCTCATCAGCGCACCCATTGGAGCCTTGTTAGCTGTTGTCACGGGCTACTTCTTCGTCTTCTACATCACTTTTGGTCTAATCCGCGTCAGCTGTCTCCTCGCCTTTTTATCCAAGGAATTGAGGACGATAGGTAAAGCGACGGGGATTGCTGCAACCAGTACGCCTTCCCTCGGTGACTCCTTGAAAAGCCTCATGCAGTGGGAACTCCTCGTGATCTGTGTCATCAGTTTTACGGATGTTTGTCATGAACGGGGTGATGTCCACCGTATTTCCCCTATACTTACATGAAACCTTAGGATTTGACGTCAGTATCATTGGACTCTTAACAGCGGCAAGTACGGGAGGATTTATCACTGTCACAATTCTTTCGGGCTACATGTCTGATCGAATGGGGCAGAAAAAGACAATCTTGCTGGGTCTCGCCATCGAAGCGCTCTGCATCTATGGTTGTACGGTTGTAGACGCGTTGGGCTTCATTATTCCTCTCGGTATTATTGATGGGTTGGGAGCGGGACTCGTATCAGTAACGCTCACAGTTCTGCTCTCGTACATCGTTAAATCCGAGTTTCGGGGAATTTCCATTGGATTATTTCGCATATTTATGGACGTGGGTGGGATCGTCGGCCCGATCTTTTTTATGGCATTGGCAGAAGGCATCAATATTCGAACGGCCTTCTCGGGTGGAACCGTTATGCTGCTCGTTATAGCGTTACTGCTGTTAACGATTAAACAAGAGAGTAAAGAGTAAACGACACGCCTCGTCGAGACGACTTGTAGACCGGGTGGAAATCATATCAATCGAGATTGCGAATTAAAAAAACGACCTGACTCCCGCTCCCTATTTTTAAATAAGGTGAGGAAGCGAACAAAGACCTAGAGCATCGCACTATGTTCGTCAAAGACCTAGTTAGCTAATTTTATACAGGAGACTCATCACGCGGGACTGATCATTCCCCTGGTGGAGGAAGCTGTAGTGCACGTTGATGGATATTTAACCCTGATTAATCCTGCAGGCATCTACCTATACCCAACCCAACAAAGGTCATTCAAGCAATATATAACGCGGGGGGACCAATGTTCGCTCTCAAACCCCTTGAAGGAGGACGAATTTCACCTGAAAAAGCATTCCGATACCTCTTCCACGAACTTGACATCCCCACAACGATGATTAGACTAGGGAGCATGGACGAGGTGGCAGAAACTTTTGGAGCTACAGCTGAAGTCCTTACAACTAAAAGCCTGTTTCATCCCAGCGCGTCGTACGGAAACATGATTTCTCGTTCTTCCTCTTCCACATACGCTCCCACATAGTCTGGCTTAAACTCTGAACCTTTGCGGTTGAACATGACCATGGTCGTTATTGAGGATCCTTTTGGCATTCGTTCAATGACGAATTTCATCGCTCTTCCCTCACAAAGCCAGTCATCAACCATTAAAAAATTACCACGTAAGTACTCTATCTGGGCTAGCTTCGCCATAAACATAGATATTGTATCGTGAGCCACAATACGCACGTTTTCTCCTCTTCCAACATGCCTCACAAAAACTGGATAAAATGTGGGTATTCCAAGCTTTGAGGCCAAATACGCCCCAATGATGCATCCTCCTCTACCTATGGCCACAATGCCATCGAAACTTCGAAGCTGTATACTCTCACTTAGTTTATCCAAAAGGCTTGTGTATTCATCCCATTCCACTATCTTCAAGAAACTTCACCTTTTCGTTATGATACGTATATGAAAACTCCTTTTCGTATATTTATCTTTTGATGAGAGTGATGCGGTCGCGTAATACCGAAGCTAACTAGCACTTTGAGAAGATAACAAGTATGCGTTAAGCCCTTCGTAAAGCTTCTATGTGACTTCTCATGGGACATGTATTTCTTACTTTCTAAATTAATAAGAAAATTGATATTATGTTGCTAAATATTAAATATCTGGAATTTAGAATGAAAAAAGGCCCACTAATAGGAACTGGCCGCACAGCCGAGATATTTGCCTGGGGCGATGACAAAATTCTAAAATTGTTTATGGATTGGTGTCTTCATAGCTGGATCAACAAAGAGGAGAGGTTATCCCGAGTTATCTACGGGTCTGGCTTGCCAGTCCCAGCAGTCGAAGGCATTATTGATGTGGATGGAAGAAGGGGGATAATCTTCGAACGAGTAGAGGGGGGCTCCATGCTAGATGAGATGGGGTCAAAACGAATTGAGGTTCTTCGATATGCCGAGATTCTTGCAGAATTACACACTTCAATCCATTCAAGAGAGATACCAGATATGCCTTCTATGCGCGACATGATAGAGTGTGGAATCCGTCATGCCAAGATGCTTTCTAAAGAAGAGAGAACGAGGACACTTTAAGTCCTAAACCAAATGAAAGAAGGAACTATACTTTGCCACTATGACTTCCATCCGATGAATGTCATCATGTCACCACGAGGACCTGTAATCATCGACTGGATGACTGCATGCCAAGGAAATCCACACGCTGATATAGCCAGAACTTTGTTGATATCACAAGGCTTTTTATGTGTCATCCCCCCAAATTGGCATGCGACCTTAAAATCGTTCATTGACCGCTATCTCACACGATACTTAGAAATCCGAGAAATTTCGCTCAAAGAGGTCAAGGCTTGGCGCTTACCCATAGCTGCAGCACGGCTAAACGAGAATATACCTCATGAGAGAGATTGGTTGCTGTCCGTTGTCAAGGAAGAGCTAGCTAGCTAAAATGGGTGTAGTGGATAGCTAGGTCATGGTAGGGAAAAATATCATTCTCTTTACTGCTGTCGCTTTTATTGATTGAGTTAGCCAGTCGTCGTCTATCTTTTCCTCAAGCTTGTCTCTAGCTCCTTGACCCTACTCCCATTTGCGAATACTGTACTCAATCATTATTCATTTTAACGGAAACTTTAAAGAGCTTCTAGAGCAACTTCAACTAGGACACCGTAATTTTGGAGGATTTGTAATGAAAAACCAATTAAAGAGTAGGTTGAAGGCGGGGGAGCAGACATATGGCGTCTGGATGACCGTGGAAAGCCCCATCGTCACCGAGCTTCTATCGACCCTCGGATTCGACTGGTTTGTTTTCGATACCGAACACAGCCCCTTAGATATCTACCAAGCTCAGACCTTGATGCAGGCGATGCGTGGTGACCAAACAACTCCCATTGTTCGCGTGGGGTGGAATGATCTAGTGCCGATAAAGCGTGCTTTAGACGTCGGCGCTTACGGCGTCGTCGTCCCCTGGGTGAATACCCGACAAGAGGCAGAGATGGCGGTTAAGGCCTGTCGATATGCGCCTAATGGGTTGAGAGGATGCGGGCCCCGGCGGGCAGCCATGTTCGACTCTGAGTATCTGAAGACAGCGGATGAAGAGATTCTCCTCATCGCTCAAATCGAGACGAAGAAGGCGGTTGAGAACATCGATGAGATCCTGTCTGTGGACGGTATCGACGTGAGCTACATCGGTCCCGCGGATCTTTCCGCTTCCTACGGACACCTCGGCAATATGTCTCATCCAAAGGTTCAGAAAGCCATAGATCGAGTGTTTGACGCATCAGAGGCAGCAGGCGTCGCAAAAGGAATGCACATGGGCGCTGGCAAGACAATCATGGACCGCGTGGAGAAGGGGTATGACTTCATAACCGTTGGAAATGACCTCCAATTCTTCCGATCAGGCGCCGCCAAGATACTTCAACAACTCAGTAGTCGACACAAGTAACCCTTCTTCACGACGTTCTATGTCCAAAGGAGCCAATCCTACGGGCCAGACTGCATCGTACATGGACTTCCCTCGGCCTTTCCCCATCCCCCTTTTTCAAGAATCAGACAAAGTTTTGCGATTAACTTCATGACTTTTGTGAAGGAGATTTTATAATCACAGGTATGTGGGACGCTCTCAGATACTTACTCTTTCCACTACTACAAATATACAAGTATTCTAAAACGCCACTCAATCCGATTTTAAAGGCTAACTGCTTCGTGGTTTATCATCGTTTCCCGATTTTGCCAAAGCCAATGAGCCTCCACCCTTCTCCAATCCTTCGGCTTATGGCAACCCTCGTGTTTGCTTCAGTGCAAATGGGTCGCCTCAAGGAAATGTCTGCAACATCGTCTCGAGCCGAGGTCACCACGCCCGCTGTGACAGCGGTGCCTGCGTTTAAGACTAAGGCTTCGTTTGTCCGAATTTTCTGTACCTCCAGCAGGTCCTTCGTCCCAATCGCCCTTTCAAAGAGTTCGACTTCAATGCTTATCTGATTAAGAACTGGAGGGAGGCTGTCTGGCTTGCCAACAATATTTCCCACGAGACTGTCAGCTTTGGTAAGTGCCGGGTCCAGAAGGGTGCCAACTCCAATCAGTCCGCCACACGTGGCCTTCTCAACGGACTTCCCACCCGCATTAAGGCTCACGATCTCTGTGACGAGGGGCTCGTAATAGGCTCTCCCCCCTCTTTCAACACGAATTCCGGGGCGGATCTCCACATCTGTTCCAACCTCGAAGACGCCTTGGGAAATAGATCCTCCGATCACCCCTCCCCAAATTTCGTCGGCGGATGTGCCGGGCTTATTCACGTCGAAGGACCTTAAAACCGGCATCAAGGGAGGCTTATTTAGATCCCGCTTCGGCGTAGGTATTACCTTTTCAATCATCTCTATCACCAATTCTGTGTTGACGCCTCGTTGAGCACTGACCGGGATTATGGGCGCTCCCTCAGCTACGGTTCCTTTAACAAAGTCTTGAATCTCACGAAAGTTTTCTAAACTTTGTTGTCTTTCAACTACGTCAATTTTGTTTTGAATCACAATTAGCTTATCAATTCCAACTATTTCCGCCGCCGCTAGGTGCTCTCTGTCCTGAGCTTGGGGACACGACTCCGTTGCGGAGAGGATTAGCAACGCCCCGTCCATCAAGGTGGCCCCGGACAACATGGTGACCATTAAGCTGTGATGGCCTGGGCAGTCAACGAAGCTCACTGACCTTAAATACTGGGCGGTAGATCCACACTTAGAACATGTCTCTTCCGTCCCATAGACTCCGCAGGCCTCGCATTTATAGAAGGCAGCGTCTGCATACCCGATTCGAATGGTGATGCCCCTCTTCAATTCTTCGCTATGCCTAGCAGTCCATTGACTCGTTAAAGCCTGTACGAGTGTGGACTTGCCATTGTCCACATGCCCCAGGGTGCCTATGTTAACTTCTGGCTGGCTAGGCGTTGTAACACTTTTTTCAGACAATTTTTGTTCTCCGTTACGTTTTAATCGTGTAATGGAAATATGAGCGTGATTTGTGGTTTGTACGTATCTTCTTCCAGATTTAAAGTTGTTTATAAATATATAAGAAAAGCCAGCTAGCTAGCTGCTTATTAGTTAGCTAATTATCCAGAAAAGCCGTATGGAAAATAAAGCTATCTTGTTGAAGAGGCTCTCAGAGAGTGGTTAAAAATAGCGCGCGCGCTATTATCCTTCGGTGAGATGTTTATTCTACGAAGTTTCCCCGCTTTTCTTATGGATCTATCAATAGGCAATGCTATCAGCGCAAAAAAGTTTACCCCGTTACTGGATAGCATATCTTTCAGCGAGTCGGTTCGAGAATTAGTTGAGAGAGTGAAAGCTGTTGGCGGAACGATTATCTCACAGGTGCCCCTTAAGAACTTTGTAAAGTTTTCGGCCTTGCTTGTAGGGGGCATTGGCCTACTGTTCATCGTTCAAGGGATAAAAGCTAGAAACGATAGATAGCTTTCCTTCTACGATTTAAGTCAAAGTAATTAAGCTAGTTAGATTGTCTTTTCGTATTTTTGACTTTTATTTTTGTCTTTTAGCATCCTCTTATGCATTTCGAGTATTATCTTCGCCACATTAACTAGACTCCCTCGCTGAACCTTGCCAATTAATTTTTTTGCTAGTTAGTGCTGTGCTAACTTCTACGGTCTCCGTAAAGTGTCTCCTGCTGGCTGAAGCGTAATTGTTCCGACGCATGGGTCATATAGTTTAGTAAATTCATTTGGATTGCTAATCGTCCGCATAGCTGCAAAGGCACGGATTCTAGTGTTCGGGAAAGCATCTGCCAACCGATTAGCGGCGCCTAGAAGGGTTGCGCCACGCGTGACTATGTCATCAACCAATAGTATTTCATCTGGTGAGGAGAGTCCTACATGGATACCTATCGTCTCATAGTGCTTGGCAGTAGTTGGCCTCATATGTGGGGCGCTTCTTGCTGCTTTAGGTACAGGGGTACGTCGAAAAAGGCATGATAGAACCTCTTTTCCAAGTCCCACCTTGACAAGAGCCTTTGCAATTCGCTCAGGAACCCACAGCGTGTTTGGTCGCATCAAAGAGCTCTTTGGAGTGGGAACTAGGATTGTGTTAGGTTGAAAAAACGAAGCAAATTCAAGTGTAGCTAGATTGTTTAGCATAGTCTTTGCTACCCATTGTGACATTAAGATTGGAGGGTCTTCTACATATGAATCCTTCTTGAGATAAAGCATTACATTTTTGGAGTGTCCTATCAATCGCGAAAGTCCGCGAGGCGTATACGTTAATAACGCGCTAAACTCAAGTTGAGATAGGCGCATGACTCATTGAGCAACCTTGAGGATTCTTCCACTCGATGGCAAAAAATCCAGTACCTCTTCTGGATCACTGAGTTCTAGGGCTCCATACTCAAGCATTGTCTTTGGCCACCTCAATGAATGGTCGTTCACGATGGAGCTCCGAATGAAAAGCGGTCGTCCGAGCCTGAGAGCCTCCCATCCTTGGTGCAGAGAGCCACTGGAATCTCCCGCTTCGACAATGATTGAAGCATCAGAAATAAGTGCCATAAGTCGATTTCGGATAACGAAGTTCTTTGGCTGAATTGGATACCCCATTGGAAATTGGGAAATGACTAAGTGGTGGCGCATAATAGCCTCCTGAAGTTGGAGGTTTTTTCGTGGGTAAACGCGGTTTAAGGGGGTTCCGAGAACCGCTATCGTATTTCCTCCTTCGTCAATGGCGGTTTTATGTGCTGAAGTGTCAATTCCCTCAGCAAGCCCGCTAACAACCACTACTCCTGCTCTGACAAGAGTTCTTGTGATATCACTAGCTGCTTTGAGGCCTTCCGGAGACGCTTTCCGTGAGCCTATTACTGCTGATCTTGGACTAGGTAGTGGAATTGGCAGAGTTCCCGCTACATAGAGTTTCTTGGGAGCAAACTTTTTTTCTACGTCGTTCAGTGGTCCCGCAAGTTCTTCGAGGGTATACGTGCAGGTTTGCATACCTTTTAATGTCTTCATCACTTATCTCCTAGAAAACCCCGTTGTTTATAGGTTTTCATCGAAATTTATAATACTATCGGTAGACTTTCTAGCTAGCTATTTTTCATTAACTCTTCAACTAGCTAACTATGTTAACCGTGAACCCATGGTTACCGTATTGACCGAAGCCTTAGTGAGCTACAAACAAATGGGATTCACCCAGCAGTTTATCGTCAGCCATCATGGTGATCCTGAAAGCGCGCGCTAAGCATCTAATGTGTAGAAACATCCCCTGGTGGACATGTCGCAACTATCAGCTTGAAGAAAAGCAGCGTCGAGCCGACAATGCGAACATATCGCATCATGCTCCATGATGCTAACTAGCGAAGGGACTGTAAGGTATTGAGATGACACTA
>DAOVBJ010000195.1 GCA_030670615.1 Candidatus Bathyarchaeota archaeon
CATTTTCTTCACACATAAGTATCTATGTTTAAAATTGGATTTGGAAAGACATATTTAAGAGTTATTGTACATATGTGTTCAGTGAAGATCTTGTGGAAGAACATCAACACATTTTTTAAAGATTCTCCATCGAAGCTGAAAGTCGCAAAACTCTTGATTGAAATAGGCCTGCGCATAGATAACGAGGGAAAGATATACTGTGACGAAATCGAAATTCCAGCGACGAAGATAGCGTCAGCCGTGAGAGTTGACCGCCGCGTCGTCAAGGAAACGGCGAAGGCTATCCTCCAAACAAGGGAACTTCGACGATTATTCATGCATCTGAGGCCCGCTGGACCCCTCTTGAAGGACATAGCCCAATACCTAGGTTACGGCGTAGTGGAAATAAGGGCGAAACCCGAATATATAGGCATAATAGCAGAAGCATCCACCCTCATCGCTGAAGAGGGCATCAGCATAAGACAAATTTTAGCCGAAGACGCGGAGATCTATCCAGACCCAAAGCTGACGCTCATCACCGAGAAACCGGTTCCCGGAGAATTACTGCCGAAATTCTTAAAGATTCCGACAGTGACGAGAGTGACCATCGCATAAACAGAGGAAAACTCGCTTCACACATCCAAAGACACATCTACAACAGAAATTCGATTTGAATGAAAGAATCAACAGGGAGCTCTTCCATAATTCTGGACCAACGGGAACCTATATCCTTTCGAAGCAGCAGAGAGGCTTCCACTACTGAGACTTTCCTGTAAAACCCCTGAGGGAATGTATTAGAGCAATCTTTATTAAAAAAGACGTAGAGGCTCTATCGGGGAAACAAGGTTAGAGAGAGACATCGTTGTCCAACTGGAAAAAGGGCAACACAAATGTTAGAACGTATCGGTTGAAATCGATGATTCTGCTTCAAAGCTCTCCAGTAAAGCGGGCATTACGGAGCCAGATTCCAAAAATCTTTTATATTTGAAGTGTAAATGGAGCTTTCTGTTGAGGAATTATAAAATGGGGTATCGTTTTATCTAGCCATCAACTCGAAAAGACGCTGTTCTTAGACACGACGCTTCGCGATGGTGAACAGACCCCGGGTATTTCCCTGACTCCCAACAAGAAGCTTCTGATCGCTAAACGATTAGACGAGTTGGGAGTCCATATCATCGAAGCCGGGTCTGCCATCGCCTCCGAAGGCGAAGTGGAGGCCATCCGCCTCATCGTCAAGGAAAAACTAAACGCGGAAATATGCAGTTTCGCCCGAGCCTTGAGGCGAGATGTGGACGCCGTCGTACAAAGTGAAGCCCAAAGCGTCCACCTCGTGGTCCCCACGTCGCATATGCACATCAAATTCAAGCTCAAGAGCTCCAAGGAAGAGGTATTGACGATGGCTGTCGACATGGTTCAATATGCCAAAGACCACGGCCTCATCGTGGAGTTATCCGCTGAAGACGCCACTCGAAGCGATATGGGGTTCCTAAAGCGTGTCTTTGAGGCGGGGGTGAGCGCTGGAGCGGACCGTCTATGTGCCTGCGACACTGTGGGAGTTCTCACGCCAGAGAGAGCGAAGCAATTCTACTCAGAACTGAGCTCCGCATTCAAAGTCCCTGTCAGCGTCCATTGCCATGACGACTTCGGCATGGCCGTCGCGAACTCCATTTCAGGGCTCTTAGGAGGCGCCCGGGAAGTCCATGCCACCATTAATGGGTTGGGGGAGCGGGCGGGCAACGCGTCGCTGGAAGAGATAGTCATGGCGTTGCTGTCCTTACACAAGGTCACGCTCCCCATCAAAACCCAACTCTTCTACAGTACATCTCGCCTCGTTTCGAAGCTGACTGGATTTCCCGTTCAACCCAATAAGGCCATCGTGGGCGAGAACGCCTTCACCCACGAAGCCGGCATCCACACCCACGGCATCCTAGCCTTTCCCAGCACATATGAGCCCATCTCCCCCGAGCAGGTAGGGGTGACAAGACGGTTTACAACGGGAAAGCTCTCAGGAGTCCACGGCATACAATCCTTCTTGAAAACGATGGGATTAGAATCCACAAAAGAACATTTACAAGAAGTCTTCAACAGGGTGAAAGCCCTCGGCGATAAGGGGAAAACGGTTTCCGACGTCGACTTGTACACGATCGCTGAGGCCGTCATGGGACTTCCCCACGTCAGACCCCTCATGCTGGAAGAGGTGACGGTGATGACGGGAAACAAGATCACGCCGACGGCAGCCGTACGAATAAACTTGGAAGGAAACGTGTTGACCGAGGCCGCGGTGGGAATAGGTCCAGTAGACGCAGCCATAAACGCCATCAATAAAGCCGTAGGGAAAGCTACGGACATCACCCTCGACGAATATAGGGTCAAAGCCATAACGGGTGGAACCGACGCCTTAGTAGAGGTTTCAGTCCGGATCAAGAAGGACGACAAAAGGGTTTCCTCCATGAGCGCTCACGGCGACATAGTAATGGCAAGCGTTGAAGCCATGTTAAACGGCATGAATGTCTTAATGGCCCGAACGAATAACCACAATAACAACGACGAAAATAATTCTAAAAAATAACAGGAAAGGAGACGGTTGAAAATGAAAGCGACTGAAGTAAAAGAGCTACCCGCAGCACGATGTTTACTCTACGCTGATGGAATCGACGAGAAGGACATAGATCGGCCCTTCATCGCGGTAGTCAACTCCTTTAACGAGATCACGCCCGGCCACATCCACCTCCAAGCGTTAGGACAAAAAGTGAAGGAGGGGATTCGTGCTGCAGGAGGCGTTCCATTAGAGTTTCATACGATTGCCGTCTGCGACGGCATTGCTATGGGCCATGAGGGAATGAAGTACTCCCTTCCGAGCAGAGAAACCATCGCAGACTCCATAGAAGAAATGATTCGAGG
>DAOVBJ010000134.1 GCA_030670615.1 Candidatus Bathyarchaeota archaeon
TAGCATCATGAATAGTCCCAAACACGTAGTAAGCGACGAATCCACCGGGGATGGTGCTTAAACTGGATAGAATACTCAATAACAAGGCTTTTCTCTTTGGGTAACCGCTAAGCGCGCGCACAGTCTTCCTGCTTTCCCTTCGCGAAGGTAAAGACCCTAGTTGTCACAGGAAAAAAGTTGATGGGTATGAAAACGTACTCTCTCCGATTCTGCGGGACTGGCATTAAACGTGTTAAAATGGGGTGTAACCCCTCCTTGAATTTTCTTGGAACTGGATGATGAAAAAAGTGCAGAATAAGTGTGAAACCATATCCCCTTATTCAGTTCTGCTTCAAACGGGAAAACCGAAGTTAAAAGCATGAGAAATATGAAAAAAGGCTAAATCGTGGAGATTAAGCGAATCGAGGTTGAAATCGAGGAGATTCAGAGTTGCTTCCCCACGCCCATAGTCGCGCATGGCGACAGCTGTTCATAAGGCTTGACTCTCGATTCGTTAAATTCTGGAAACTTCAAAAAGGGGAAAGGATTCTCATAACAGCGACGAAAACTAAAAAAGTCACGGTTTAGGAAGTGAAAGTCTGATGGGTAGAAAATACTCCGATGAAGATACCGAGTTCCATGTGAAAGGCGGCGTGTAAACGGTAAAGAAACTTAGAGAGACAATGGTCGACGTCCTTGAAGAACAAAAGACTCAGGAGCTTGTCGAGACGCATAAACGCCTCTTAACAAAGCTATTAGAGTCACTCGTGCCGCTGATGAGCAAACAGCTCCTCGAAGTATCCGACGCCAGCACCATGCGAAATACGTTCAGGGATCTACAACGTTATGAGTTGATCGGGGAATTCAAGGCGTATGGCAATATCTATCATCTTGAGCTTCGACTTCCTTGAGTTTCACTAATATCTCCATTTCCGTTTTCATCTTCCAATATTCACAATCTTTATCAGTATTTATTCAAAAAATGAATATTCCAAGGGATAGACTAGCTAACTAACTCATAAGATATTCCAAATCGTGTTGTAAATTGTAGTAATTGTAGTAATTGTAGTAGTTGTAGTGATTGTAGTGGCACCTCTGTATCATAGATCACCTCTTTAGAGTAAAATGGGTGGACATAACCTACATCCCAGTCATCAGGAGCTAGCTAGCTGATGGCATTAACTTGATGGTTGAGTGTTCCCCACGTCGATTTCGTCTTGAATATGGCTTCAACGGAGATGCGTGAGTTGAGGTGCTACGGGGGGAGTTGATGGACGCCATTTACTACTGCCCACTGAGAGATTAGTTTCTGGTGAGTGGAGTAGCGGCGATCCATGAGGATGAAGTTACACCAGTCGTCTCGATGCCGTATACCCCGTCCCATGGCTTGGTTCGCCGCCCGGAAGGCGTCCATACTATACCATCGACCTCCCAACCCCCGTCTCTTGCCGTTGAGGTATCTAATCTGAGCTTTCACGACGGGATCGCAGAAGTCAGCGTAGGGAACCCCGATCAAGACGACGCCTCTAGCCTCGTCATAAGGAAAGTTGGAGCCCTCCGCGTTTCTCCCTCTGAAGACGCCGCATAACACGGCGCCGTGCTCCATTTTGGATGCCGTCTTATATGCTTCCACGATCTTTCTGTTTGCAGTTGCTTGAGCACCTTCCACAAACACGGGTTTTCCACTGAGGTACGACCTCGTACCAGCCCCTTCGAGGATTCCAGTTCTCTGCCAGCTGGTTAAGCACTCCAGCATGAGTCGTCTCTGGGGAAAGAAGACGAGGACGCCATGTGGGATCTCGGCGACCAATCTGGTGAGTCTCTCCCCGTAACGTCGCGTCATCGCCTCTCCTCTCTCTGAGAAGCGGGTTGTAACCCCGGAATCGATTATAGTGCGCACGTTTTTTGGGTCTGCTATGGCCGAGTAGGCCCGCGTCTCCGCCCCGTTCAATCCCAAGATCTCAGTGAAAACCTCGAGGGGCGACAGGGTTCCGGACATTATTAAGGCTCCACCTGCCTCCTCCACAACGGGTCGTATGGCCAGACTGGGGTCTAAACATCGATACTCCAACAGGTTGAAGCCGCGGATGGATCGTCGATAGATGGCCACATAACTTTCCGCTGGGCTGGAATCCACGTGCTTAAGAAAGCTGAGCACCCCGTTCAAGAAGCAGACGGGATAATCACCCCTCTCCAGTTTGTTGTTTCGGATCTCATCCACGACGTCAGAAAAGCCATCTGCGAAGGAGGAGATCGCGTCCACACTTAAGACCTGCTGCAGTTCTTCCCGGAGCTTCAAACCCGATTTGGGGGCGGTGTTCTCTGAAACCCGTTTGTCCAGGTAGGCTGCTAAGCCGTCGATGAAGGTCGATGAAAAGTTTACGGCGTCCAGTTCCCGTCGGGCTGTGTCTAGGCCCCGCTCCGACAAAGTGTCGCTTAAGGCGTCCTGACCGATCTGGTCGGCGTTGTGGGCTTCATCAAAGACCAAGATACGGCCATTGAGCTCCAATTTGACGCGGACGCGGATGTTCTCGTTGAAGATGTACTGGTAGGGAGCCACGATCACGGTGCAGTTTTCAGCCACCTTCCGCGCCAAGAAGTAGGGGCAGCATCTTCTGGCTCTTCCATACATCCTGAGCCTTTGAATAGACAACACGGTAGAGATGGAGGCGGGTACTTCAAACTCCCGTTTATAGGGGCATTGCTTGGTCTCCGTCAACAGTCGACATGCCTCCACGGCCTCGATGGCAGAGAGGCTTCGACACTGCTCGTTTAGGCACAAATGCTGTCTACTGGCCAAGTTCACTGCCGAAAAATCTTTTCCCGAGCTCCTGTTAATCCGTTCCACTTCCAGTAGAACCTGACGCACCTGCTCATGGGTTCTCGTCCCATACACGATCCTGCGATTCATGGGCAGAATGCTGGCGAGGGCGCACACGGTCTTCCCGAAGCCGTTGCAGGCCTCTGCCACCAGTACTCCTCCGCCACCCACCACTTCTTGGATGTCTTTCATGAACTCACGTTGCTGGGGGTAGGGCGTGTAAGGGAACAGCCTCCCCTCTTCAGGCTCAGTCTTCTGAGCGTTCAATGAGGTGGCCTTCACCTTGTTGCGGTAGGTCAATAAAGTGCCGCACCCTATGCAAAATCGGCTCGACAAATACTCTTCCGGAGTATGCAACCTACTGCATCGAGAACAGACGAACAGGAAGGACAAGATGGCAACACACCTCTGATTTAACCTGAATAACCTTCAACTCCATATTAAATATTCGTCTCGCTGAATAGGACATTAGATCTAGAGTCTCATTCCGGTAGCTACCTTTCTTCATCCAAATAGTATCGGAGCATTATAAGACTCTCGTCATCGTACTCTCCACGTTCGCTCAAGCCTCTTTTACGGAGGAGATCATCATACAAACCCTGATCATTCAACTACCCCTTGGCACTCCTTCTCCATCGTTCTAGACGAAGGTTCTACCTTCTTTGAGAGGACGAAGACGCTTTTACATAACTGGAATAATGATTCGAGCTATAGTTATTACTTTATCCTTATCATGAGATCAGAAGTCAGTAGACCCTCAAAAAGGGTAAATGATAAAAAGAACAACGAGATTCTTTAGCCTTCAACCTGTGTTGAGGAACTTACGTTGTCTAAATGCGCTGCATGTGGCAAAGAAGAATTGCTTCCCTTTATGTGTAGATACTGTGGTAACTCGTTCTGCGCCGAGCATCATCTGCCTGAGAGCCATAACTGCCGCCTGATCGGAGCAAGGATCATCCCGATGAAAACCAGTGTGCGTGACGGGTCCAAGGCTTTTTATGCCAAACCAAAGCGTTTCAGAACCAGCCGCACGGAACTCTTACACCTTGCGATTGGGGTGGGGGTTCTCCTGATTATTGAGGTCCCCGGGTTCCTCCGATTCGGCTTCAACATCTTGATCCGTGTCGCAGGCG
>DAOVBJ010000133.1 GCA_030670615.1 Candidatus Bathyarchaeota archaeon
TTTCCATGATCCAGAAGATGTAGACTCTTTGTTTTCCAAGAAAGCAAAACGTGTGTGTGTCGGGGATTAAATTTTAATTTTTTATAGTTTTTTACATTAGGAAAAATGAGAGACGCATCTCCCTGCGCGTACCGAGGGGACCTCACTCGCCTTGGAAGGCCAAGCCCAAGATACCGCTTGCGATGTATTCGTGAAAAGAACGCGGTTTTTTACACTGATGTTCCTCGGTGTTTATGCGATGTAATTAAAGGTAAAGGCAGAAAAGGGCGTGGAGACGCCGTTACTATTACAGGTTCAGAATGTCATTACATTCTTAAAGCGTAATAGAAATTGCTTAAACCTGTTTTATTTATAAAGAACAAACGCGATTCAGGATTTATCGAGTGAACAACCCACCTTCTTTCATACATTACATTTTTAGAGCGTAATCCTAAAACCTTTAGAAAAAACCCAAGCTGTTTTTTTCGTAAACGAAAAAATCTTAATTGTAAACGTTTTACTGCCAAATAATCAGTACATACTCACATGCATACGAATTTTTTCAAGAGGGCGTGGTGCTACCAAGCGATTTGGCGCACATGTAAGTTAATATTAAGAAAAGAATCCTAATTAAAGAATTAAGATGGGATGGCCTTTAGAAAAGGAAAAAAGCCAAGAGGAAATAAAACTGTGAAGACCTTTACCGTAAAAGGTCTCTGGGCCTTGGAGGAATGGGGCTCATTCCCTTCCTCTGCCTAATTTCCATGACGAGTTCATCTATCAAGCTGGAGGGCACCCTTTCCCAGCGAGAGAATTCGGTTCCCCAAAAGGCTCTGCCACCAGTCGCACTTCGGATGACTTCCGATATGTCAAAGGTTTCAGAGGCGGGAAGCTCTCCACTAGCATAAGTCAAATACTCCCGTTGCTCCATGGATAGTACGCGTCCCCTTTTCTGAGCAATGATGCTCGTTACAGAACCCACTTGCTCTATTGGCATCTTGACGTTGATCTTGAGTAAAGGCTCGAGAATTACGGGGTCCGCTGAAAGCATGGACGCGAATAAGCCAGCACGAGTCGCTGGTATGATCTGTCCAGGTCCACAATGAACCGGATCCTCGTGTACTGTGGCGTCAATCAGCTTCACTTTTACCCCTCTAACAGGCTCTGCCGCTAAGGGTCCTCCCTCCATGGCGTCTACGAAGCCGATGGTAATGGATCCTTTAATCTGGTCCAGTCTTTGAACACCCCTGGTTACGTTGGTGAAAATGTTACTTCGCTCGTCCACGACCCAAACGCCTCTAGCATCAACAGTGGGCCAGCCTTTACTTCTCAAGATTCGGGCCAATCCCGCTCTATCCATTCCATCACGGATCTCGCCCTTCAGAATCAGGTCAATGACTTCAGGACTCAGGGGCTCCACAGACATTAAAAGCTTATTATGTCGGTTGGGGGATCGGCTTTCAATGGGACCTGCTGAGGCTCTGATGCTTTCCCGGTACATGACGATGGGTTGAGACGTTATCGTTTCGAGACCGGTCTTGTCGATCCAGGTTGATGCAATTTCAAGATGAAGCTGCCCCATTCCAGAAATGAGGTATTCGCCTGTCTCCTCGTTAATCTTAGTCACGAGATTGGGGTCTTCGATGGAAAGCTTCCTCAGGACGTTAATCAGCTTCGGTAAGTCCCGATTGTACTTGGGTTCAATGGCGATGGTGATAACGGGCTCTGTGACGTACGTCAAAGCCTCGAAGGGAGCTGTGTCTTTGTAGGAGGCTATAGTTTCTCCAGCTCGGGCTTGGGAAATACCTAAAAGAGCAGGAATGTTTCCAGCGGATAGAGATCCCACGATCTCCCTATACGGCCCCATATAGATACAGACTTGCTGGGTTCGAGCCTCGTTCTTGCTATTGATGAGATAGACAGGTTTTCCCTCTTCGATTGTTCCAGAAAACAGGCGTCCCGTAGCCACGACTCCTGCCTGAGGATCCACGTTGACGTTGATGACACTCATCACAATTGGTCCGTTGTCGTCGCACGCCATCATGGCCTTTCCCGCCTCACTGTTTATGTCGCCCTTCCACACCTTTGGTACCCGGTATCTCTGGGCGATGTGGGGTGCGGGCATGTGATTAATGATCATGTCTAAAACCGCGGTGTGTAAGGGAGCTACCTTGACAAGATCTTCAATCCGATCATTTTTGTAAGCATCGATGATGTTTGAAAATTGAATGCCTTTCTCTTGTGCGAGCTTGAGAGTTAAACCCCATCGATCCTTTGCAGAGCCAAAGGCCAGGGTTCCTCCTAGGGGGCTGATCTTCCACTGATCCTTGAATTGGGGTTCGCAATACATTTCGATCAATCGGTTGAAGTCTTGAATTATTCTTCCTAACTTGGCTTGTATCTTCTCGGCAGGAAGCTTCAACTCCTTAATTAATCGGTCAATCTTGTTGACAAAAAGAACGGGTCTGACTCTTTCCTCGAGGGCCTGTCGGGTCACTGTTTCAGTCTGAACCATCACTTCCTGTACAGCGTCAACTACAACGACTGCTCCGTCAATTGCTCTCAGAGAACGCGTGACTCTCCCCGAAAAATCGACGTGTCCGGGAGTGTCGATGAGGTTGATCAGATAGTTTGCATCCTGAAGTTCATAGTAGAGGGTGATGTTAGCGGCCTTAATCGTCATCTGCCGTTTCTGTTCTTCCTCCAAATAATCCAATGCCAAGGCAGTACCTGCCATGGAGGGGGAAAGGAGGCCAGCAGCGGAGAGTAGCGAGTCTGTTAACGTTGTTTTTCCATGGTCTACGTGAGCGATTATTCCGGCGTTACGAATAAAATTCTTCTTTTTCGATATCGACAGTATCTCGGATGTTGTTTTGAAACGAGGCATTTTATATTCATCTTTTCCATTAAACGGTGACTATTTGCATGTTACATGGAAATTTATTAACCTTTACCTTCTCTGTGGGGCGAATAGGCGATTCTACCTCGAAGATGAGTAGAATTAAAACGCTTGGATCGACACTTTAACAATTTTTATGTAACGGTAGCGATAACTTCACGGTTAAGTATTTACCTTCATGTGTGGTTTACGTTACCTTTGTACAGCCATCACCACACAGGTATGTTAAATTGGTAACCCTTTTCGAAACAATAATCTTTGGTATCATACAAGGTTTAACGGAGTGGCTTCCTATCTCGAGTTCAGGTCACTTTGCATTAGTTCAGCAAATCATGAATATCCACGTTCCAGTTATTTTTAACATAAGTTTACACATGGGAACCCTGTTATCAGCGATATTCTTCTTTAAAAAAGACGTTGTGACTGTGGTGAAGGCTATAGCTCGATTGGATTTTCGGAGTCCGGGAGGACGGTTAGCGGTCAACATCCTTGTAGGAGGGCTTCCCACTGCGGTAATCGGCCTCATACTTCACGACGTTATCGATGTTTTATTCAATAGTTTACTCGTTGTCGGAATTGGATTGGCAATAACCGGCTTATTTCTCTACGTCTCCAAAACGAAGAAGGGAAAAGAGGAACTGTCTCCACTTCACTGCGTGCTCATAGGCTTAGCGCAGGGAATAGCAATAATTCCAGGGTTATCTAGAAGTGGGTTGACTGTCAGTGTTGGCGTGCTTTTGGGTGTTGAAAGGGAAAAAGCCTTCAAATACTCCTTTCTCCTCTCCATTCCAACCATTCTGGGTGCTGCTTTGTTAGACTTAGATAACATTATGTTATATCAGGTTGACGGCACACTATTATTGGTGGGGTTGGGTATTTCAGCGTTGTTGGGTTATGTATGCTTGAAGGTTTTGACAAAAATCTTTCAAAAGAAAGACGGTTTCACCATGTTTGCTCCTTATTGCTGGTTACTTAGTTTCTTAGTAATGATGTCTGTCCTGGTTTTGTAGACGGGCGACGTTGAAGGAGAACGTCGGGGCGAGGAAACGCAGAGATGCATACTCTTTTTTCT
>DAOVBJ010000053.1 GCA_030670615.1 Candidatus Bathyarchaeota archaeon
CAGGCTGGATTGACTCCCGTACTAGCGTCTTAAATGCTTTTTAAGATCGCAAATGACGACGTATTTCACTTTGAACAACCACCTTTTTAGCGGTATGTGGAGAATTAAAAGATATAATGATTTCGAAAAAAGTTTAAATAAATATCGTTGCTTTCTATCTTTCAAGAAATGGAGTTGACTCGAAGTGGAAGCAATACGCGCTCAGGTAGGCGGTCAATCTGTGTTAATTCTTAGAGAAGGAACAACAAGATCTCGGGGACGAGATGCCCAAAGAGCGAATATAACTGCTGCAAAGGTTGTGGCTGAAACCGTTAAATCCTCCCTAGGGCCAAAAGGAATGGACAAAATGCTTGTCGATGGCTTGGGAGACGTCACTATAACCAGTGACGGCGCAACAGTCCTGAAGGAAATGGACATTCAACACCCTGCGGCTAAGATGATGGTGGAAGTCGCTAAAACAACTGACGACGAAGTGGGAGATGGCACAACATCCGTCGTCGTTCTTGCAGGTAAACTCCTCGAAAAGGCAGAAGAATTAATTAATAAAAACATTCATCCCACGATAATTGTCGATGGATACCGAGCTGCCACCGAAAAAACATTAACCTCTTTAAAAGAAATCGGGATCAAAGTCTCTCCAACCGACAAGGGCATGCTTAAAAAAGCGGCCATGACGTCCATGGGAAGCAAACTCGTTTCCGATTATCGCGACTTCCTGTCTGACATAGTCGTAGACGCCGTCCTGATGGTGGCACAGAAGGACGATGGAGAGTACAAAGTAGACTTGGACGACATCAAGATTAATAAAAAGGCAGGAGAATCCCTCATCGCAACGAAGCTCATTAACGGCATCGCGATCGATAAGGAAATCGTGCACTCGGGGATGCCTAAACGAGTTGAAAACGCAAACATTGCCCTAATCAATTCCCCCATAGAAGTCGAGAAAACAGAGTTCAGCGCTAAAATCAGCATTGAGCGACCAGAAGAAATGCAGGCTTTCCTCGACGAAGAAGAGCGAATGTTACGGGAAATGGTTGAGAAAATCACCGCCACAGGCGCAAATGTCCTGATCTGCCAAAAGGGAATCGACGACTTAGCTCAACACTTCCTTGCAAAGCAGAACATATTGACCATCAGACGATGTACTCAATCTAACATAGAGAAACTGGCGAAGGCCACGGGCGCGAAAATCGTAATCAACATTGATGACCTCACATCCGAGGACCTGGGTCACGCCGCGTTGACTGAGGAACGGAAAATCGGTGAAGACAAATGGGTCTTCATAGAGGGCTGTACGAATCCTAAAGCCGTAACCATTCTGATCCGAGGTGGAACAGATAAAGCGGTTGATGAGGCTGATCGCTCGATTCACGACGCCTTATGTGTAGTCCGCGATATCGTCTTGGCGCCTAGTGTAGTTGCCGGAGGCGGCGCGCCAGAGATAGAGGTCTCATCGAGAGTGCGGAAGTGGGCTGAATCCCTATCAGGCAAGGAACAACTCGCAGCTCTTGCTTTTGCCGAGGCCTTAGAAGTAATACCCATCACTCTGGCTGAGAACGCTGGATTAGACCCCATAGACATTCTCGTAGAGTTGAGGTCCCGCCACGAAAAGGGCGAGTTGTGGGCAGGAGTCGATGTCTTCAACGGTAAGGTCAACGACATGGCAAGCCTAGATGTTTATGAACCACTATCTGTGAAGGAACAGATTGTCAAGTCCGCGAGCGAGGTATCATCAATGATTATCAGAATCGATGACGTCATTGCATCAGGAAGATCGAGAATGCCATCCATGCCGCCGGGAGGACCCGGAATGGGCGGAATGGGTGGACCAGATCTAGACTAGTACACCCCCTTTTTTTCATTTTATACCTTTTTTTATGGTTCTAATGTAAGTCCAATGTTTTTCGCAATGTTGAGTCACGTTAAGTGTTCATCGTAAAGTATTGTAAAGGGTTATTAGAGTCGTGACTATCATAGTTGTGGGTATGTGGAATCCTCTGTTCAGATGGAGACCCGTTTCGACGAATCCAATATAGGTTGGCGATTCGCCATTTGATGACCATTGGACCTACCCAAAGACGGGACATCGAATCTTGTCTGAGCGGAGGCGGTGGGCGAAAATAAGGCCCGCATCTGAGAGAACCCAGCCGAGAGGGAAGATTTTTCCTTCCAGTGAGGTTGGGTGTTAGTGGTGTGGGACACATCATGGCCCATCGAAAACAGAAGACGTTTTAAGAGGGCGAGGCAGCTTTATGATGAATTATTTGGCGTGACCCTTCATGGATTTAGAAACAAGGCTTAACCTGATCAAACGGGTCGGCGAAGAGATCGTCACCGAAGACGAGTTGAGGACGTTACTTGAGACCAAGGCCCATCCCACAGCCTACGATGGCTTTGAGCCCTCGGGTTTAGCTCCAGTGCACTTCGGCATCTATCGAGCGATCAATCTGGAAGACTTGAATAAGGCAGGCGTCAAATTCAAGCTCTGGATTGCCGATTGGCATGCGTGGGTCAACAACAAGATGGGTGGAGACTTGGAGAAGATACGGCAGGTCGGCGAGTACTTTATTGAGGTGTGGAAGGCCTCCGGAATCGACATGGACAACGTTGAAGTGCTCTGGGCAAGCGACGCCATGAATTCAAGGGATTACTGGAAGAAGGTGATTCTCGTCGCTAAAAACACGACGGTGAACAGGGCAATTCGGTGTTTAACGATCATGGGGCGGACAACCGCGGAACTCAATTCGACGGTGCAGCTCATGTATCCCATGATGCAGACCGCAGATATCTTTCATTTGGAAGCCGATATCTGTCAACTCGGTATGGATCAGCGGCGGGCAAATATCTTGGCGAGGGAGGTGGGGCCAAAGCTGGGTTGGTGGAAGCCCGTCATTGTGAGTCATCACATCTTAATGGGGTTGGAAGGGAAGAAGACTCCTGAGGGATACGATGAGGATGGAAGAATCGATGCCCAGATCAGCTCCAAGATGAGTAAGAGCAGGCCTGAAACCTGCCTCTACGTTCACGACAGCGAGGAAATGATAGCTCAGAAAATCCAGGGGGCCTTCTGTCCAGAACGGATTGTGGATGGAAATCCCATTCTTGAATACTGCAGGTACATCATATTCCGAAAACTTAAAGTCTTCAGGATCGAGAGGCCTCTGCGATACGGCGGGGATGTGGACCTGTGGGATTACAACGAACTGGAAACGATGTTTAGTGAGGGAAAAATCCATCCCTTAGACCTCAAAAAAGCCGTTGCCAAGGCCTTGAACGCGATAATTTCGCCGATACGAGAACACTTCGAAAAAAATAAGCGGGCGGCAGAACTGTATCGCGTGGTAAAACAGGAAAGAATCACGCGATGACACCCCTCGCAGAGAAACAGCCTAAGAGAGCACGGTTTGTCAGATGAGTGTGATGAAGCGCATCCAACATGTATCTGGATGGAGGGAGAGAAAACTCGACGAGCTCCACAAGATTTTCCGAAAGCTCGCAGATAAATCCATGGAAACGGTTGTTCTTGTGGAAGGAAAAAAGGATCGTTCCGCCCTCAGAGTCCTTGGGGTTCGAGGTAACATTATTTGTATGAAGCACTCGGGTCAAATACTCTTTGACGTCCTCGACCAAGTGCCCGACAGGGAAGTCGTTCTCCTCGTAGACTTCGACGATTACGGCACCTCCTTAGCGATGAAGATAACCCAATACCTAGAAGAAAAGCGGGTTAAGGTGAACTCGGTGTTCTGGAGGAGACTCAGAGGCCTAGTCAGAAGGGACGTGAAGGACATTGAGGGCATTCCCTCCTATTTAGAAAAGTTAAAGAAGCCCCCCCACCGTTAAATTAAAACACTTGAGCATTGACCGTTAAGAGGTTAACAGCTCATACTTAAAAATAACTCAATATTAAAGTGGAGGATAATTACTTGGGTAGTTCTCAACCTATTACTCCGAAGTATGTTGTTAAAGCCGCCTTCGAAGTCGATGGCGTGGTCGAAAAATCCGATGTGGTAGGAGCGATTTTTGGACAGACGGAAGGTCTCTTCGGCCCCGATTTAGACTTACACGCACTCCAAAAGAAGGGGCGGATAGGCCGAATAGAAATTCAAATGGAATCCAAGCAAGACGAAACGAAAGGGTCAATCCTCATCCCGTCCAGCCTGGACAAACCAATCACTGCCCTCACCGCTGCCGCCATCGAAAGCGTAGACCGCATAGGCCCATGTTCAGCCCGCGTCACCTTAACCACGATTGAAGACATACGCGTAACCAAACGGGAGTCCATAATAACGCGAGCGCAGGACATACTGCAAAAATGGATCATCGAATCAACGCCCACCATCGCACAACTCACAAGCAAGGTATCCGAAGCCATTAAAGCATCCGAAATCGTTTCCTACGGGCCTGATAAGCTCTCAGCAGGCCCCGATGTGGCCTCGTCCAAAGCCATCATCATCGTTGAAGGAAGGGCCGATGTCGGCGTCCTGCTCAAAACCGGCTTAAAGAACGTCATTGCGTGCGAAGGAACCAAGATCCCGGAAACCCTTAAAAAACTGAGTAAGACCAAAGAGGTAACAGCGTTTCTGGATGGCGATCGAGGAGGCGACTTAATCCTCAAAGGTCTGTTACAGGTTGCAAAGGTAGACTACGTGGCAAGGGCTCCTAAGGGAGTTGAAGTCGAAACATTGTCGCCGAAACAGGTTCTCAAAGCCCTCAAAGAAAAAGTCCCCGTCAATCTCAAAGCCCTCAAAGAAAAACCCCCCACCAAAAAAGCTAGAAGCAGAAGACCGAGGAGGGCGCCCACGAGGAAGAAGAAGCAACTCATGACGATGCCAGAGCCCATAGTCTCTGCGGCATCGAAACTCAAAGGAACCTTGGAAGCCGTTCTCCTAAATGAGAAGTATAAGGTGATCACGCAGATGCCTGTGAGCGATTTGTGCACCAATCTACAAGAAACAGAAGGCGTCCACACCATCGTCTTCGACGGCGTGATCACTCAAAGGCTTGTCGACATCTCTGGCGACAAAGGGGTGAAACGCATCCTCGGCGACCGGATTTCAGGCGTGATCAAACGCCCTGTCGACATACAGCTCCTAACAGTAAGCGACATCATAAAAGGAGACGCAGCTTAAAAATCTAGAACCTCAGTTCTACTTCCCTTCAAAGCTTTTTTAGGGTACCTTCTAAAATCGAAGGTGTGTTAAAAGCACAGAGAAACACATGATGGTCGCTGGTGACGTTGAGTTGCAACTGAAGATGCGGGAAATCGCCAACTAGCTTGGGTAAGTTGAATCCAGCCTTTAAGACCTAGCAAATCTGCTATCCGAAGAGAAAAGAGCATCCAGTGAAGTGAAGACGAGTGTTAAGCAGTTAATGGAAGAAGTGAAGGACAATCTCCATTACGTTGAAACAGTTCTAGGTTAAAACGACATTTTGATTCTCGCAAAGAGGTTTCTGGGAACTTCTGTCTTCAGAGCCATTGTGGAGGACACGAGAAAGCGAAGAGGGCGATAGGATAGTAGGCGGAGATACTTCATTATCTCTCTTACCTTATATATGGCAACCCCGTCTTCGTCTCAAAGCGGAGCACCTCATTTTACCAGTCGCGAGGCGGATAACGCTGCCATCGCGCCTTCACCCACGGCTGTGGCAACCTGCATTCCCCTGCCTGTGCAGTCTCCCGCGGCGAAGACACCGTCAATATTTGTCCTCTGTTCTCTATCAACCCGTATCCACCCCCGATGATCCACTTCAACGCCCGCTGTTCCAACGATCTCTGTAATTGGCACGTAACCTACGGCTACGAAAACACCGGTACACATCAGCTTCCCACTTTCAGGTTGAGTCAAATCTCTCACTCTTATTGACTCAACCAGCTGTTGCCCCTCGATGGCCTCAATCTGATGGTGACGCAGGATCTGAGTGTTGTCTTTCTCCTCAAACCGTTTGATCAGGGACTCCGCTGCATTCAACTTAACGTCGTTGGAGACGAGGATAACCTTTGAGGCCACATCGGAAAGGAATAACGCTTCCTCAAGTGCCTCGTCTCCCGAGCCCACCACAACCACACTCCGACCCCGGAAGAGGGGACCATCACACGTGGCGCAGTAGGAAACCCCCTTCCCGAGAAACTCCTTTTCTCCGGGGATACGTAAGTGTCTTCGTTGAACCCCAATGGCGAGAATGACGCTTTTCGTCGGATATCGTTCTTTTCGCGTCAATACCGTCTTTATCTCCCCCTTCAGGGAAAGGGAAACCACTTCCTCGTTGACGATCATCCCTCCCACCTTCTCCAGCTGAGCCACCATCTTCGTCGCCAACACGTAACCGCCGATGGCATCAGGAAACCCAGGATAGTTTTCAACCAAATGGGCCTCAACAATCCTTCCTCCAGGAAGCTTTCCCTCCAAAACAAGTGTCTTTAACCCCCTCCGCAGGACGTAAATTCCGGCAGTCAATCCAGCGGGGCCGGCGCCAACAATAATCACATCGTAGTCTGCCGTAACGTTACTCATTTTGTCTCCCTCCT